>NZ_JBFLKT010000363.1:0-9388 GCF_040883305.1 Lutibacter sp. | reverse complement strand
CTGGAGTTTAAAAACCACCTAAACTCAGTATCCAAAAATACACCATATTTTTGAAAATATTTTTTATCATAAGTGTCAATTTTTAAATATGCAATTAAATTTAAATAGTCTGAATTATCAAAATACAATCTCTTTTCTCTGTTTGCAGAAACAGTAGATTCAAGTGATGATATAGTTTCTGTAAATACTTTTAAATGTTTATGTTCACCTCCAACTCCTAGTGCAAATTTTCTATTAAATACCGTTTGAAAATATATTTGGTTTGTAAAGTCTTCATATACTAAATTTATTTCATTTACATTAGAATCCTCTATATTTGAGTTAGTTTGCTCAAAATTTAAATTTGCATTGAAACTATTGTATCTCGATTTTACACCAAAACTTGTATAAAATCCATTATCAATAAAATAATCGAAATTATATCGAATGTTATCACCTAAAATAATATCTGCAGAAATTATATCGTTTTTATTAAAAAGGTGTTTTGCGGTTGAATTAATAATAATACCTGTTTTGTATAAATCATCAAAATGTGCTCCAAGCTGCAAATAATTAGAAATTCTATGCTCTTTAACTTTTAAGCTCAAAACACTACCTTCTTCATTTTCGGTGTCATCTAAAATTTTATATTGTACATTTTCAAAATTACCAGTAGCATAAAGATTATTAATACTTTGAATTAGTTTATTATAACCTGTTTTATCTTGTTTTTTTAAATTTAGCTTACCAAGAATATACGCTCTGGTATAATTTAAATTTCCCTGAATCCTAATATCACTAATATCGTATTGTAATTGTTTTGTTTTTATTTTAGGAGTTTCTTTGGTAGTTTGTTGTTTTGCGATGGCTCTAAGATTGTCCATATGTTCTCTGGCAGCTTCATCACCTGCTTTCATAATTTCCTTTTTTTTATCAAAAGAAATAACATTATAGTGAGTCACATCTGGCTTTATAAGAACATCAACCTTGCCATATTTATAATCTAATGTTTTATACATTTGAAAACCAACTATTTGGTTTATTATTGCTACCGCCGAGCTTAAATTATCTTTTTTATCTAAACCACTTTGAATATCTACACCAATAATAATATCAGCGCCCATACTTATAACTTCATCTACAGGAAAATTATTTACAATTCCACCATCGGTTAATATTTTTTCATCTATTTCAACAGGAGCTAGTAATGTTGGAAATGAACCACTTGCCTTCACCGCTTCAGGTAAAAAACCTGAATTTAATATTTCTTGTTTTCCAGTTTCTAAATTTGTTGCAATGCATACAAAAGGAATTGGCAGTTTATTAAAATCTGTAATATTATTTACATGTTGCGTTAATTTAGTAAGTAAATTAAGTACACTTTGGCCTTCAGACAAAGCTCTTGGAATTCCAACTCTTTTATTTTTAACTGGTAATGAAAGTGCATATTTTTCTCCAATTTCTTTTTCGTAAAATGGTTTTGATTTTCTTGGCATTTGATCCGTTAAAATAAGGTCAAAATCTATCACTTTTAATATTGAATCTAATTGATTTGCAGTATATCCAGAAGCATACAAAGCTCCAATAATTGCGCCCATACTTGTACCTCCAATATAATCCACTCGAACGCCAGCTTCTTCCAAAACTTTTAAAACGGAGACATGCGCCAAGCCTTTTGCGCCACCACCACTTAAAACAAGACCTACTTTAAGATCTTGATTAGCAGGTTTTTCTTGGGAAAAACTTACTAAAAATGTAAGAAAGAAAACAAAAATTAAAGTTCTTTTCACGCTGTTTATATATTTTTATAATAATTAATTATTTTTAGTGCCCTTGCTTTTCCAACTATTTTTTCTAACTCTTCAATTGAAGCCAAACGAACTCTTTTTACAGACTTAAAATGCTTTAATAAAGATACAACAGTTTGTTTTCCAATACCAGAAATTTGTTCTAATTCATTTTCTAACGCTTGTTTACTTCTTTTATTTCTATGGTGCGTTATTCCAAACCTATGTGCTTCGTTTCGTAATTGTTGTATTATCTTTAGCGTTTCAGATTTTTTATCTAAATATAATGGTACTGGATCTTCTGGATAATAAATTTCTTCCAATCTTTTTGCAATTCCGATAATTGCAATTTTATTTCTTAAACCTAAAATATCTAAACTTTTTAATGAAGAAGATAATTGCCCTTTTCCGCCATCTATTACAACTAATTGTGGTAAAGGTTGTCCTTCTTCTAATAAACGTTTATACCTTCTAAAAACCACTTCTTCCATAGAAGCAAAATCATCGGGACCTTCAACAGTTTTAATATTAAAATTCCGATATTCTTTTTTACTTGGTTTTCCATTTTTAAAAACTACACAAGCAGCAACTGGGTTTGTTCCTTGTATATTTGAATTATCAAAACATTCTATATGTCTTGGCTCGGCACCTAAACGTAAGTCTTTTTTCATTTGTGCCATTAACCTTTTTACATGCCTGTCTGGATCTACAATTTTTATCTGTTTAAACTGCTCTTGTCTATAATATTTTGCATTTCTAATACTTAAATCTATAATGCGTTTTTTATCTCCTAAAACAGGAACGGTAACTTTTATCTCTTCACCCAAGTCTACTTTAAAAGGCACATAAATTTCTTTAGATTGCGAATTAAAACGTTGACGAATTTCAACAATTGCAAGCTCTATTAGTTCTTTATCTGTCTCGTTTAACTTCTTTTTAATTTCTATGGTATGCGATTGAATTATTGCGCCATTTGATATTTTAAAAAAGTTCACATAGCTGTAGCTCTCATCTGAAATAATTGAAAAAACATCAACATTTGTTATGGAAGGATTTACAACTGTAGATTTTGATTGATAGTTTGCTAATAAATCTATTTTTTCTTTAATTTTTTGCGCCTCTTCAAACTCCATATTATCTGCAAAACGAATCATTAATTGATGAAAAGACTTGATAGATTCTTTAAAATTTCCTTTAATTATATTTCTAATTGCTACAATATCTGTATTGTAACTTTCTTCCGTTTGAAATCCTTCACATGGGCCTTTACAATTTCCAATATGAAAATCTAAACACACTTTGTATTTTAATTCAGCTACATTTTTTCTACTCAAATCGTAATTACAAGAACGTAATTGGTACAATTCTTTAATTAAATCTAATAATGCTTTTGCGGTTCTTACAGAAGTGTATGGCCCAAAATATTCCGAACCATCTTTTATAACATTTCTAGTTAAAAACACACGTGAAAATCTTTCTTTTTTAATACAAATCCAAGGATATGTCTTATCGTCCTTTAGCATCACATTGTATTTAGGCTGATACTTTTTTATTAAGTTATTTTCTAACAATAAAGCATCCGTTTCCGTATTAACAACAATGTGTTTAATGGTGGCTATTTTTTTTACTAAAACCCTCGTTTTTCCGTATTCGTGGTTTTTATTAAAGTAGGAAGCAACTCTTTTTTTTAAGTTTTTAGCCTTTCCTATATACAAGATAGTCCCGTTTTTATCGTAATACTGATAAACACCTGGTTGATCTGGTAAAGTTTTTATTTGAATTTCTAATTCCAAAAATTAATGTTTTAAAAAATAAAAGTACTACTTTTTATATGGATTTTAGTTTCCTCTTAAAATTCTTCCAAAAATTAATTTAAATACAATAAAATTGTATATTTTTGCGAAATATTTAAAAAAAAGTTTTATTTAACTTAATTTTTATATAATTCATAATTTGGTTTAAAATGAAGTATTGGAAGAAATATTCAAAAGAAAAATTAATAAAAAGAATTGATACCGCATTAAATGCCAATGTGAATTTTCAAACTAGCAAGGCTTTGGGCTATCCTGTCTCAAGATTGGATGAAAATGTATTTAACACAAGTGGTTCTTTTTTAGATGAGTCGCCTTTATTAAAGTCGTTTATTGCAAATCCTAACAATATTGGTTGTCATACTTTAGGGAAAAGTGAAGAAGCTTTTAAAGGTTCGCAAGAGTTAGAACGTGAAATTATTCAGGTGTTGGCGGTTGATATTTTTAAGGCAAAATTAGGTGAATATGATGGCTATATTGCTACTGGAGGTACCGAAGCAAACATTCAGGCATTATGGGTTTATAGAAATTTATACAAAAAAGAATTTAATGCTACTTTAGATGAAATGGTGATTTTATCTTCTGAAGACACCCATTATTCGGTTCATAAAGGGTCAAATTTATTAAGTATTGAAAACGTAAGTATTCCTGTTGATTTTAATTCAAGAGAGATTTTAAAAGACGCATTAGATAATATTGTAAAAGATCTTATTTCGAATGGAAAAAAATACTTTTTGGTTATTTCAAATATGGCTACAACTATGTTTGGCTCTGTTGACAATCCAGATATGTATGCAGAAATTTTAGAGAAACACAATGTTGCATATAAAATACATATTGATGGCGCTTTTGGAGGTTTTATCTATCCAATTTCAAACAAAAATTCTACTATAAATTTTGAAAATCCCAATGTTTCATCCATCACAATTGATGCGCATAAAATGTTACAAGCTCCTTATGGAACGGGTGTTTTTTTATGCAGAAAAGGACTGATTGAGAATGTTTTAACCAAAGAAGCACAATATGTAGACGGAATGGATTTAACCATAGTTGGTAGCCGCTCAGGAGCAAATGCCATTGCTGTTTGGATGATTTTATTTAGTTATGGTTACTACGGATGGTTTGAAAAAATAAACACATTATTATTACGTACCAAATGGTTTACAAAACAAATGGACGCTTTAAATATTGAATATTTTAGAGATCCTTTTATGAATATTGTAACTCTAAAATCGGAATATATTCCTAAAAATATTGCTCATAAATTTGGACTAGTTCCAGATACGCATAATGGTACAAATAGCTGGTATAAAGTAATTATGATGGATCATGTTGAAATTGACGATCTAATAATTTTTGTTGAAGAATTAGAACAAGAACTTGTTGGGTTGAAAATCCGTTAAAAAGCATAATATAAATTAAAACACCCTATTCTCTTTGTTTTTACCCACCAAATAGTGCAGATTTTATAGCATCCCAATTCGAAAAAATAGTTCTAAACACTAAAAATGTAACTATAAATACAATACCTGCTATTAATAATTTTTTCTTTTCACTCATTTTAGATCTATTTACAATAATTATTAAAAATTTTCAACTTCATTAAAAAACTATTCTAACCATTTATGTATTGCACCTCCTAAATAATAACCAATATCATACATATAATTCAATAAAAGTATTAATAGCAATATGGATATTAACACTGTTAGAAATAGATAAGTAGGGTTTTTAAATAAGTTTTGAAGTTTAATCATAACTCAATTTATTTTCTACTAATTTAAAAAATTAAAAAACGTTAGCAAAAATAAAAATGTAGTATACCCCTGTTATTATAAAAACGATTCCTGCAATAGTGCGAGTCCATTTTTCAACCTGAGCAATTCTATTATAAAAAACACCTATTCGTGAAGCTGTAAAAGCTAATAAATAAGTAAATAAAATAACTGGAATTCCTGTTCCTATTGCAAATATAATTGGCAAATACAACCCATCAAAACTAGAGATAGTCATTGGAATTAGCAAACCAAAATACAATGCACCACTATATGGACAAAATGCTAAAGCAAATAAAACTCCTATTAAAAATGAGCCAAGTAAGCCTTTATTTACAAACTTTTCTGATAATTTTTCAGTAAAATTAAATTTTCCAAACAAGTTTAGCCTTAATATATTCAACATTATTAAGCCAAAAATAATGAGTAAAGGGCCTAAATATTTCTCTCCATTTTGTTGAAAAAAACGCCCAACATGAAACTTACTAGCCCCAAAAAATAAAATAAGTCCAATTACAGTATAACTAAAAGCTCTTCCTAAAGAGTATATGACACCACTTAAAAACACCTTTCTTTTACTAGCAATATTTTTTGAAATAAAAGCTGTAGCTGTTATGTTTGTTGCTAAAGGACAAGGACTAATACTTGTCATTAAGCCCAAAACAAAAGCCGATAAAATTGGGATATTGTAATTTTCAAGTAGTGTCTGTAAGAATTCCATTAGATTTTGCTCAGTTGTTTTTCGATTCTGCTTGTTAATCTTTTTGTAAACTCATCTGTATTTTTTCCATACATAAAACCAAACTGTGTTAAATCAATATGTTTTTCCTCTCCTTCAGATATTACATTTAAAAATAATGCAGTACCTGTAGCTTGAAATTTTTCGGCAAGCTTATAATTATTTTCATCATCAACATTTACGACATGAAAACTGATGATTCCATCTTTCAATTCTTTTGAAAAATTAGTTTCTAACACTAATTTGGTATTCGATTCAATTGCTTTGCAAGTAATACACCTGTGTGTTGAGTGAAAATCTATTACTTCAATTTTGTTAACCGATTGCCCATACCCTGAAACAAAAAGTAAACAACAAACTACTACTAACTGTAAATTTTTCATTTTGTGAAATTTATTTGATTAAAAAATTATATTAAATACGTATCCTGAAATTATTATACATAAAGTTACAACAGAAAAGAAAATGGCAATCAATTTTAGTGTCATTATTTTTTTAAGCAACATTGCTTCTGGTAATGAAAGGCCAACAACACCCATCATAAATGCAATTGCCGTTCCTAATGGAATTCCTTTAGAGACTAATACTTGTGCTACAGGTAATATACCAGATGCATTCGAATACATTGGTACGGCTAAAATAGTTGCAGCTGGTACGGCAAACCAATTACCTTTACCCATGTACTGTTCAAAGAAACCTTCTGGAATATAACCGTGCATTAACCCTCCAATAGCAATACCAATTATTACATAAGGCAAAATTCCCATTAAAATTGTTTTAGTTTCTTTCCAGATAGATGGTAACCTATCTTTTAATGAAGTGTGTGCTGCTTCAAATTGTGCTGTTTCTTTTTGACTATTTTCTAATACTTGTTGTACCCAAGGTGATAAATAACGTTCTAACTTTAAACGCTGCAAAATCATTCCTGAAAAAGTTCCTAATAAAACCCCACTTACTACATATATTATGGTTGTTTTTAATCCGAATAAACCTATAAATAAACCAATAGCAACTTCATTAACCAAAGGAGATGTAATTAAAAATGCAAAGGTAACTCCTAAAGGAATTCCTCCTTTTACAAAACCAATAAATAATGGTACAGATGAGCACGAACAAAAAGGAGTTACCACACCAAAAAGTGAAGCCATTAAATACTCAAAACCATATAATTTTTTGCGTGATAAATAATTTCTCACCTTTTCAACAGGAAAATAACTGTTAACAATTCCCATAAAAAAGATGATTACAAAAACTAATAGTAAAATTTTTATTGTATCGTAAATAAAGAAATGTAAAGCTTCTGCTAAGTGACTTCCTTCTTCTAATTTTAAAATTGAAAACACAAACCAAGTGGCTAAGTTTTCTATCCAATCAAACATAATTATTTATTCTTTTTTCCAATAAAACGTATTACCGATCCTTTACCTTTATGGTAAATTCCTTCATTTAATTCAATAAGCTCTTCGCTTAACTCAATGGTTTCAAGAACTGAAAAATCATTTTGAATATCTTCAATAGTATAAAGCATCTCAATATTTGGAGGACCAAAAGGCTTTTCGTTTTCTTTATTAATTTCAAGTTGTTTTTTGCTAAAACCTTCTAAAATTAGAACTCCATCTTTTTTTAAATATTTTACTAATTCTTGATGATATTGTGATTTTACATTTGAAGGTAAATGTGCATAAATTAATGCAATTACATCAAATGAATTTTCTTCAAATTCTAGTTCAGAAAATTCTCCTACCAGGTAATTAATTTGTACATTATTTAAAGTGGCTAGTTTTTCTGCTTTCATTTTTCCTTGTGAACTTATATCAAAACAAGTAACATTTAAGCCTTTTTTGGCTGCGAAAACGGCGTTTCTGCCTTCTCCTTCAGCAGGTAATAAAATAGTTCCTTTTAATTTTAAATCTTTTACAACTTTTTCAAAAAAAACATTTGGTTCAACTCCATAAGCAAACTCTTTTTCACTATACCTTTCCTCCCAAAATTCTTTCATTTTAATAATATTTTTTCTTCAACCAAAGCGAAACATTCACCAATCCAATTAAAACCGGAACTTCAACCAGAGGTCCAATAACACCTGTAAAAGCTTGTTGAGAATTGATACCAAAAACTGCTATTGCAACTGCAATGGCTAACTCAAAATTATTTCCTGTAGCTGTAAAAGCAACAGCTGCGTTACGTTTGTAATCTATGTCCATAGCTTTTCCAATAAAGAAACTCACAAAAAACATAAGTATAAAATAAATAACTAATGGAACTGCAATTTTTACCACATCAAAAGGAATTTCAACAATTAAATCGCCCTTTAAACTAAACATTAATACAATTGTGGCTAACAACGCAATCAAAGTTATTGGTGAAATGAATGGAATAAATTTTCGATTATACCAATCTTCACCTTTTAATTTTGTTAAATATTTTCGACTTAAGAAACCAGCAACTAGCGGAATTCCTAAATAAATTAAAACGCTTTCTGCAACTTCAAAAATGGTGATATTCACATCTAAACCTTCCATTCCAAAATACTGTGGCAACACGGTTATAAACAACCACGCGTAAAAACTATAGGTGAAAATTTGAAAAACACTATTTAAAGCAATTAAAGTAGCGCCGTATTCTCTACTTGCACCCGCCAAATCGTTCCAAACAATTACCATTGCAATGCAACGTGCCAAGCCAATTAAAATTAAACCCGACATATAACCCGGTTCGTCTCTTAAAAATACAATTGCCAAAACAAACATTAAAATTGGACCCACAATCCAGTTTAAAAATAAAGACATAGACATTAATTTGGTGTCTTTAAAAACTGTTGGAATTAAGCTATAATCAACTTTTGCTAACGGCGGATACATCATTAAAATTAACCCAATTGCCAACGGAATATTTGTGGTTCCAACCGAAAGTGAATCGGTTACAACTGCAATTTGTGGAAACAAATACCCCAAACCAACGCCAATTGCCATTGCAAGAAATATCCATATCGTTAAATATCTATCTAAAAATTTAAGTCTTTTTTTCATTATTTAGCTGAATTTCTTGTCATATCGAGTGAAGCCTCATAATCGAGAAGTCTCTAATATTGAGATTCCTCCACTTCAGTCGGAATGACACTTATAGTTAGTTTTTAATTTGTGAAAATACGTACATCATTTCCGAAGCAATTTCATTACTTCTTTCTAAATATTTTTCTGCTTGTTGTGGTGTATTGTCAAACGCTTTTGGATCATTATATCTAACCGGAATTCTTGCTTCACATCCAAAAATAAAGGGACAATTTTCATCGGCGTG
>NZ_JBFLKT010000362.1:0-3366 GCF_040883305.1 Lutibacter sp. | reverse complement strand
GTTAAATTAAAATGGTGATTTATTGGAATTGAGCCTTCATTTTCTTTATTACAAAAAACTTTTTCTTCATTAATAAAACCATCTTTTCTAACTTGAACTAAAACACATTCACCTTTTGGAATTACAACATCTGAAGCACCAATACCTTGCGAAATATTATTTACAAAAATCTCAGCATCGGCTGGTGTAACTTTCACCTGAATTAACCGATCAACTAAAGTTAAATTTACAGAGTTTGGTGGTACTTCTTTGTCTTCTTTATTATAATAAGTTTGTACAATTGATTTAAAACCTTTCTTTTTAATTTCTATAGTAGAACTTGCGTCTTTTTTTAAAATTAAATTATAATTTTTACTTCCAACAGCATTTCCATCAACAAAAATATCGGCATCATAAGGCTCCACATTAAACTCAACTACTCTACTGTCTAAAGTTACTTGCACATTTTTTGGCCATTTTGTAGATCTTGGATACATTTTTATCAAGTCTTGAAAACCTTCTTTTACAATTTTAATTTTATTTAAACCTTTTTTATCTAGCTTTAAAATTATTGAACCCACACCTAAAGCAGGTTTTATTGTTTGATCACCAATTACTTTGTAAAAAGTAGCATCGGGATAATTAGCAGTTATAGTTATTTTACTTTGTGAATAGGCAATTGAAAAATATAAAAAAGCAACAAGAAATGTAAAATTCTTTATCATAATAATTAGTTTGAAATTGGTTGATAAGCGAATATAATAATTTATAGCGTTATTCCTTATGAAAAAAGACCTTTTTAGCTAATAGCTGTTCTTCTGTTTCAATATTTTCATCATCTGGAACACAACAATCAACAGGACAAACAGCGGCACATTGTGGTTCATCATGAAAACCTTTGCACTCAGTACATTTATCTGCTATTATAAAATAAACTTCATCATCTTTTGGTTCATACTGTTCATCAGCGTCAACTTTCTTGCCATTTGGTAGCATCACGTTGCCTAATAATTCTGTACCATCTGAAAAACGCCATTCTTCAGAAGCCTCATAAATTGCATTATTTGGACATTCTGGCTCGCAAGCGCCACAATTTATACATTCGTCTGTTATTTTTATTGCCATACTATTATTTACATTATTTTTGCAAATATAAAATTATATTTAAATATGAATTTAGAGCAGCGCATTGAAGCTTTTGCAAAACTTGGAGATTTTTTCGGACAATTTACTCCCAATGGAATTGTAAAAAAAGATGATTCTCAATTAAATACCTTGTTTTTTGATGCTTTTAAAATGCAAATTGAAAGAGCGCAAGAATTTAATGGTTGGTTTACAAAAGACAATGTTTTAAAAGCTTTTGAAAGTTGGAACAAAGCACTTACCAAAGATAATTTAATCACTTGGACATCAGCATATAATTTTAGTAATTCTAACAATGTAAAAACGGTAGCCATAATTATGGCGGGAAATATCCCTTTGGTTGGTTTTCACGATTTTTTATCGGTTCTAATAAGCGGACATAATACCATTGTGAAACAATCTTCAAATGATAAACATTTTTTACCTTTAATAGCAAAATTTTTAGAACATATAAATCCTTCATTTATAAATAAAATAACATTCACTGAAAATAAACTAACAAATTTTGATACTGTTATTGCAACAGGAAGTAATAATACAGCACGTTATTTTGAACATTATTTTGGAAAATATCCTTCAATAATTAGAAAAAACAGAAATTCCGTAGCAATTTTAACAGGAAATGAAACTAAAGAAGAATTAGAAGCTTTAGGAGAAGATATTTTTCAATATTTTGGTTTAGGTTGTAGAAGTGTTTCTAAAATTTTTGTTCCAAAAGATTATAATTTCGACCTGCTTTTTAACGCTTTATTCAAGTTTAATAACATTATAAATTATAAAAAATACGAAAATAATTACGATTATAATAAAGCAGTATATATTATGAGTCAGTTTAATATTATAGAAAACGGATTTGTAATGTTAAAAGAAGATTCTAACTACGCATCACCAATTGCAACTGTATTTTACGAGTTTTACAATTCCTTTGAAAATCTAAGGCAAAAATTATCTGAAGAAAGTGAAGAAATACAATGTATAGCGTGTAACGAAAACGTTATAGATTTCGTAAAATTTGGAGAAACTCAACACCCAAAATTATGGAATTATGCAGATGATATTGATACAATTGCTTTTTTAACAAAAATATAATACTATTTTTCGTAAAAAAAGTGCTTATATTCTTCTTTTTTTTACGAAATTTGTAAGAGAAAATAATAATATTCTACACAAATGAAAAAACATAATTTTAGTGCAGGCCCATGCATTTTACCACAAGAAGTTTTAAAAAAAGCATCAGATGCTGTTGTCAACTTTAATGGTATTGATTTATCTTTAATTGAAATTTCACACAGAAGCAAAGAGTTTGTTGAAGTGATGGAAAACGCACGTAATTTAGTTATTGAATTATTAAATGTCCCTGAAGGATATTCAGTACTATTTTTACAAGGCGGAGCAAGTCTCGAATTTTTAATGACACCTTACAATCTATTAAAACTTGATGGAAAAGCTGGATATTTGGATACTGGAACTTGGAGTTCTAAAGCTATTAAAGAAGCGAAATTATTAGGAGAGGTAGATGTTTTTGCTTCATCAAAAGAAGCAAACTTCAACCATATTCCAAAGAATTATACGGTTCCTACAGATGTAGATTACGTTCATTTTACTTCTAACAATACTATTTTTGGTACGCAATTTAAAGAATTTCCAAAAACAGATAGCTTATTAGTATGCGATATGAGTTCCGATATTTTTTCTCGTCAGATTGATGTTTCTAAATTTGATTTGATTTATGCAGGTGCTCAAAAAAATATGGGTCCAGCCGGAACAACATTGGTAATTGTAAAAGATGAAGTGCTTGGTAAAACTGGTAGAACAATACCTGCAATGTTAGATTATAAAGTTCATATTAGCAAGGATAGTATGTTTAATACACCACCTGTATTTCCAGTATATGTATCTATGTTAACTTTACAATGGTTGAAAAAATTAGGTGGAGTACCTGCCATTGAAAAAATAAATAACGAAAAAGCAGCGTTGTTATATGCTGAAATTGATAGAAACCCATTATTTAATGGTTTTGCAGCAAAAGAAGATCGTTCTACAATGAATGTTACTTTTACACTAGCCAATGATACACATAAAGAAACTTTTGATAAAATTTGGAATGATGCTGGTATAAGTGGAATTAAAGGGCATAGATCTATTGGAGGTTACAGAGCAAGTATATACAATGCAATGCCTATTGAAAGCATTCAAGTTTTAATAAATGCAATGCAACAATTTGAAAAACAAGTTTCATAAACT
>NZ_JBFLKT010000361.1:0-2983 GCF_040883305.1 Lutibacter sp. | reverse complement strand
GAATTTTTCTTATATAAAATTACAATTAAACTAAGGGCCTTTTAATGATATATATCAGCCTTTATCCTTGTTAAAGGTTACATATGTTACAAATTTAAATGAAACTAAAAATCCATTTAATAATTATTGAATGCTCCTTGTATTTTTACAATTTAGAAATACCTTTTCTATCTTTTACCAAAGTAATAGATTTCTTTAATTTATTTTTCATACGTTTAGAGGGTTGGTAATTTAATATAAATTTTTGAATGCTTCTTTTAGAAAGTAATTTAGGCTCAGGTGCTGCAGTACCTTTAAAAGTAAGTTTAAATCGCCCTAAGTCACCTAGGTCTACCGTGTAACCTTGTTCCAAACTATCATGTAGCTTGTTCCCTAAGGCTGTCACCACTCCAATAACATCACTTTCACTCAAGGTACATTGATGGCTAATATCATAACATACTTTTTCTAAATCTATTACACCCTTACTAACCGCTTGCATAATGTACTGTGTTTGTTCAGGGTTTTTGATATTGTTCTTTCTTTTGGTAATGCGGTAATTTAACGCCATAGCATTCTTTTTTTATAAATTAATAACTCTTTAAAATTCACTATTTAAGCAACCGTTTTGTATCCCCTAATCAATAAGGACAAACTGCTTATTAAATTGGGTTATTTTGTCTAATAAATAATATCATTTAATAAGTAGTTGCACAAAAACTTATACAAGTTCATAAAAAAACTTATACAACTTTCTATAGAAAGTTGTATAAGTTTAATTTAAAAGTTCTACAATAAATTTAGTTCAATATTGCAAGTCCTTTAATGTAACGTAATTAAGTAATTTGCAATTACATAGTAAATATATAAAATTAGATAACTACTAAGTTGTATTCACTTGTTTATTTATTAACAAATTACAGCTTACAAATTACATACCAATTGCTACAAAATTGAAGGATTTCATGTTAATACCACTGGTACCAGATAAATTCCCAACCCAAAATTCAATAAATTCATTTGTATCAAGCCAAGCCAACACATGAATTGCAGAGCTTTGACTATCGGTAGTTTGTGAAGCTTTATTAAACATTTTTGAAGATTCTAATACAGTTCCGTTTTTTGCTACTCCAAAAATAAATGTATCACCATTTGACATTGGTTGGAAACTAAAACTTAAAGCAATATGAAAAAGACGCCTAGCTGTTCCTGTATAGGTTAATCTAGTGTCTGTTCCTGTTCCAAAAACATCATTAATAAACGCAGTTCCTGATGGATTTATTTTAACCATATTATCATTCCCAGCTGCGCCGATTGCTTGCGAAACTATATTTGTTACCGCTCCAGAGTAATTAATCCAACTTATTTCCCCCATTGGCAACATCAACCTACCCGCAGGAGTTAAAGTTCCTGTAAATGTTTTATCTCCTCCAACAGTTTGTGGAGTTGATAAATCTACAAAACTACCTGTTGAAGTATCAATAACTGTCCAACCACTTCCGGTATAATAATTTAAAATATTTGTTGTTGAATTGTATATTAATAAACCTGTTGCTGGCGATACAATTGCATCCCTTTCTGTTGTAGTCATTCTTGGAGGTAAAAACCCTTTTTTACCATTTGCGGCTAAAGAAGTTACGTCCACATCAAGAATGGCTGATGTATTTGGAGTTACAGTTCCAATTCCAACTTGAGAAAAAACAATAGTACTTGATAACAATATAATAAGTAATAGTGTAATTTTTTTTGCTCTCATAAAAATTAATTTGAACTAAAATACAAATTAATTTTGTAACTTTGGTTACATACTTAGAATAAGTAACTTTTTTTTTCAGGCTATAAATCAACATATGAAACCTTTTGCCCTTAATCCAGGCAATTAATTTAATTTTTAATAAAAAACATTATATATTAAATATTTGGTTTAATAATAGTAATAAACAGTGCTTTTTTCAAAGTTTTTATTAATTTTACTTAAGTTAAATCAAGTACCCGTTTATTAAAACATTAATAATCGCCCTTATGAAAACAATTATTAAAAAATTGTCCTGTTTATTTATTTTAATTAGCCATTTTTCGTTTGCACAAGATTTAACTGTTACAAGTGGAACTTCATTAACTATTATGCCCGGAACAGATTTTTATGTTAACGGCATAAATTTTAATCCTACCAGCTCAAATTTAACGTTAACTGGTCCAATAGATATTTCTAGATCTTCAACCGCTTTAAATGCTGATAGTATTGATAGAGTATTTAACTTTAGTAACCCTCTAACCAACTTTACAGGCGATGTAACTTTTTATTATGAAACAGGAGAGTTAAACGGCATAGACGAATCAACATTGGTCTTACGCACCAAAAACGGGACTACCTGGAGTGCTGATATAACTCCTGCAAGAGATACAGGATTAAATACCCTAACATATCCTTTTATAGCATCTAGCTTTTCGGTAGTTACGGCGAGTAAACCAGGTATTACACTTTCTATAAACAAATTTAATCAGTTAAAAATAAATCTTTTTCCTAATCCTGTTATTTCATCTTTTAAAATAGCTACAGATTTAACCATTGAAACCTTAATTTATAATAATTTAGGACAAGTGATTTTTAAATCAAATCAAAAAGATATTGATATATCTAGTTTAAGTGCTGGCACCTATATAATTATTGTAAAAGACATTGAAACTAATAATTTTAACACCTATCAAATAATTAAATTATAGTTTTTTTAAATCGCTTTATTTCCTAAAAAATTTTAAAAAATAAAGAGATAGGTAATTTCCAAAAATAAAATTTTATCTTTGCTTTATAGTGCGTAATTATAAAAATTCTTTTACTAATTACGATAAGCTACCTTAATT
The DNA here is from genome assembly GCF_040883305.1 of Lutibacter sp. Lineage (GTDB taxonomy): Bacteria > Bacteroidota > Bacteroidia > Flavobacteriales > Flavobacteriaceae > Lutibacter. The sequence continues at coordinate 142 of NZ_JBFLKT010000361.1, read as the reverse complement.
ATTATGAGTAAAAAACGCCTTTTTCTTTTAGATGCTTATGCATTAATATTTCGTGGTTATTATGCTTTAATTAAAAACCCTAGAATCAATTCAAAAGGAATGGATACTTCTGCAATATTAGGGTTTACAAATTCTTTGTTAG
>NZ_JBFLKT010000360.1:0-4771 GCF_040883305.1 Lutibacter sp. | reverse complement strand
TTTTTCTGTTGCCAACCAGTTCATCCAAGCTTGACTGTTACCAGACTCGGCATCATCTTTCATATTGGCAATATATTCTTTTAGCTTTTCTTCATCAAAAAGGTTTGCTTCATTTTTAAAAAGCGGTGAGTTTTGAATTTCTTGTAAAGATGTCATTGCATCCCAGATATCTTTTTCTCCAATTACAATACCTGCTTTTTCAAGTTGGTCTTCAAATATTTTTTCGCTAATCATTCCACTCCAAACTGCATTTACTGCTTGCATTTGAGAAGCTCTACCTCCACTTTGTGTTCTATAAGCTTCTACCTGACGTGCAAACTCCTCTCTATCAATATCTTCACCATTAACTTCTCCTATAGAGTTAACCTTACTTGAACTGAAAAATTGTTGTATTGAGCTTGGATCTAGTACAAATGCAAAAAGTGCTAATCCTACTATTAGGATTAAGAACATTGAACGATCTCTAATTTTTGATAAAATTGCCATTATATTAGTTGTTTTATTACAGTTTGCGAAAATACAATTAAGTATTTAATTATGAAAGTGATTTGATATAATTAAGTATGAAAAAAACAGCTATTTGTAAGTATCTTCTATTTTTAATCTGCTTTATCTAAAACTTTAAGGTAAACTTCCATTATTTTAGAAGAATCTACCTTCAACATTTTAAAATACAAGTTGTCAATTTCTATTATTTCTCCCTCTTTTGGAATATCCTCGTTATAGTTAACAATATAACCTCCAAGAGTTTCATAAGCATCATCTTCTTTAATGCTTAGGTTGTATGTTTCATTTAAATAATCTACTTCTAAACGTGCCGAGAATTCAAATTCTCTATCATTAATTTTATTTTCTAATAATTCTACTGTGTCGTGTTCGTCAATTATTTCTCCAAAAAGTTCTTCCACAATATCTTCAACAGTAATTACTCCAGAAGTTCCTCCAAACTCATCTAAAACAACTGATAAACTGCGCTTTTTTTTAGTTAAAATATTCAACACATTATTTATCATCATACTTTCAGGAACAAACTCCACTGGCAGTATCATAGATTTTATGTTTTTAGGTTTTTTAAACAATTCAAATGCGTGTACATAGCCCAAAACATCATCTAAAGAATTTTTATAGACCAAAATTTTAGAATAGCCCGTTTTAATAAATAGGTTTTTTAAATTTGTAATACTTTCATTTATATCAACCGCTACAACTTCTGTTCGAGGAATCATAATTTCACGAGCTTTCACAGTGTCAAACCCTAAAGCATTTTGAAATATTTGTATTTCGGAATCAACTTCTTCAAAATCTTTGGCATTTTCTAATTGTTTCGAAATATAATTTCCAAGCTCAACTTTTGTAAATTCTGATTGCTTAACATCTTTTGTTGAATTAAAAAACAATCTTAAAAAGAAGTCGGAAATGGCTGTAATAAAACTTGATATAAAATGAAAAATTATATAAAAAAAGTAAGCTAAAGGTGCAAAAAACCATAGGGTTTCGTTTGCATAAATTCTAAATAAGGCTTTTGGTAAAAACTCTGCCGTAATTAAAATTATTAATGTAGAAATTATAGTTTGAATTAGTAGGATAGAAAATTCGTTAAACGTATTATCTGGAATAAATCCAATTATAAATTCACCCATAAAAAAACTGTACACCACTAATGCAATATTATTACCAACTAACATTGTGGTGATAAATTTGGACGATTTTGAAGTAATTCTACTTAAAATTTTAGAGGTAAAACCCTCTTTTCTTTTTTCGAGTTCTACTTGAAATTTATTAGCCGATACATAGGCTATTTCCATCCCTGAAAAAAAGGCTGAAAGCAATATTGAAATTAAGATTACAGCTATCTGAAATTCCATTTATTGTTTATTTCTCTTTTCTAATCTTGATCTAAATCTTTTTCTAAAAAAGTACATGAAAATTGCCAAAACCGCAAAAAGTAAAAATAGATAAGCCCTTTCTCTTTCTAAATTCCAATTTAAAACTGTTTCTACAATAAAAACTATTGCAATTATTAAATACCCGTATTCAAATATTTTCCACATTTTACTCATTTCTCTAATCTTTAATTTCTATAACTCCACTTTGGTTCTTAACCCACCAAACATCAAGGTCTTCAGAAGCTTCGAACCCAGTACCATAAATTGTATCTGTTAAAGTATAAAATACAAATCTTTTTTCAGTAAAAAAATAATGTGTTTTTTGATCCCAAAAAATCTCGGTTGTTTCTAACTTATTCTTTTTAGTATAATTTATAATTTCAACATTGCCTTTTATTTCGGAAACTGAGGTTTTACTATAAGTTTTAGCATAATCTCCCTGGATTGTTGTTGAATCTCCATTTTTTTCTATAGTAGTAATAAATATCCCTTTTGGAAATTCTGAATAAGGATGATTTTCTCTATTTGCAAAATCTAACATTAAAGGAGCTTTCATTTTAATGTCAACCCTACCAGAATCTGTATGTTTTAAATTGATGTCTATTGCTTCACCAATTGGCAAATTTTTATCTGCTAAAAAATCTCTTACTTCTTTGGCACTATTGGTACATGAAAAAAACATTGCTATTGAAAATACAATAGCAATGTTAGTTATATTATGTACAATTGATTTTGTCATTTAACAAATATACCAATTATTAAAATATTAATTTTGATTAAGGAACTCTAACTGTTTCATTAATCCAACATCCAATTTTATGAACTGAGCCAGATTTTATCCCTGCAACAAACAAATCTTTTGTTGTAGGTATATTATCTGAATAAGAATTTATAAATCTGTTTGCGAGAGCACTGATACTTGGATCTACCGCTTTTGCTTTTCTGGCCTTATTTAAAGCTGCAACATATACCATTCTTTTCGAAACAACATCGTCTCCACAAGAGTTTGCACTTGATGCATACATACTAGCAATTAACAAATAAGCTCTTCCCATTGTAGGTTGAAATTTTAATGCTTGGTAACAATAGTTTCTTGCTTCAGATTTTCTTCCTTTTTTTCTTAAAATATCAGCTATTTTATATAAATAATTTGCTTTTTTAAAAGTATCTGTTTCTTGATCAACTGCTCTATTAAAATACTCCATGGCTTTATTAGCTTCGCCATTTTTCATTAAAATACCTGCATAAAATACAGACGCTTGTGGAGAAGGGTCCGCATGCACATAAGCTTCTACTAACTGATCATATAATGGATCTTCTGTACATTCTTTATTATACATTCTAGAAACTGCTCTTTTTAACCAAAGTGCATCGTTTTTATGTTCTTCAAAATTCTTTCTATTAAACGGAATTAATCTTTCACAAGTTGAAATTGCCGCCAATTTTTGATCTAAACCACTTTCTACAATAGATAAATTTGTTATAATTTGTTGAGAAACTTTTCTTTTCTTAATATCTTTTTTACTTAAAGTTGTAGAGTCTTTAGCATTTATTGCATCAATAGTTTTAGTATAATCTTGTCTTTTTAGTTCAAGAGCTTCACCAACCTCATCATAGGTATCAAAAACTTTTTGTGTATCAGAATCTTTATACTTTACTAAAATAATATCGAAATATTTATAGATATTTTTTGGAGATAATGCCGTTGGATCTTCTTTAAAAGTTTTTTCTAACCATTCATAAACTTCGTCATCAGATGCTCCCTGCTCTCTTTTAAATGAAGCAATATCATCGTAAATTCCTGCTTTATCTTTAGGATAATGCTCTAATCTTTGCGTATAAACTCTCATTACAAGTTCCCTAGCAACTGGTTTATCTGCTTCAGCAGCAGTTTCTAATTTATGCTCAGCAATTTTAATACCTAATTTATAGATATTTACAGATAGCGTTGGACAATTATCCATACACCACATCCAGTTCTCATAAGCTTTGTCGTAATTTTTCGCATTATAATCACCTTTAAAAAGGTTGTATTTTATAGTACATTCTTCACTAGCTTGTGCAAATACAATTGGTGTAGAAACTACTAAAAATAATAAGGTTAAAAAGTGTCTCATTTTTTTCATTTTCTAAATTTTTTAATTAAAATATTTCTCGTTTTTTAAACCATTTATCATTTAAAGAAAAACTTAACCTAAAGTTTATATAGTTTTCCTGAACTAAACCCTTATCAATTTCTCCTCTTTTTCCAAATTCAAAACCAAGGTTTAAATTTGATAATTGATTGCTAACAGGTAATCCTACTCCAAAAGATATGCCAAAATCGTCTATTGCTGTAAAATCGTTTCCAATTCCAGATGAATTAACCATTAAACCAGTCTTTTCCATTTTTACACCAGCTCTATATGTTACTCTTTCCCAATAGCTTGATATAGATGTAAATTTAGGTGTATAAAAACCTCCTAATGAAATTTTGCTATATTTATCGTAGGCTATTTTTGTAAAGTTGTTGTATATATTTCCTTGAAGTTGAAGTGCATCTTGAAAACTATAATCGATTCCCGCAAACCATTTGTTTTCTTTTCCAAAACCTATTCCTAAAGATGTTTTTAAAGGAGATTTTAAAATACCTTTACCTGAATTAGATACTAATGTATCCCGAGGTATTTCACCTGTTGCAAGTGATAATGAATAAATATATTCTTCGTCTTCTGTATCTACTTCACTTTCTAAATCAAAATTTGCACCTAAATGTAAGTTTACATTATCTGACAACTTGGTTTTATACTGAAAGCCCGAATTAATTGCAAAACCTTTTACGCTAGAAAATGTTTCATATTTAGTCGCTAAAGCAACATCTTTTAATTGGTTGGTTATATTGTTTT
>NZ_JBFLKT010000359.1:0-3792 GCF_040883305.1 Lutibacter sp. | reverse complement strand
GGTTACTACACTTACTGTAGAAAATAAGTATTTCATTACCTTACTGGCTCCAAATATATCTAAATAATCAGCATCAAAAGGTTTGTTTCTGTAGCTTTGTTGAGCCTTTCTACGAGCAGAAAGTAAAAGCTTGTTTTTGAGATTTTCCATTTTACAAATTTACGATTTTCTTTTTCAATTTTTCTTATACACAAATGTAACACTAATATTTTATTATGCAAACTTAATTGTAAAATATTTTCAAAATTTTTCAAATAAAAAAAGGAATGCCTTTTCAAGCACTCCTTCAAAACTAAAAGAAAACAAAAACAATCTTTATTTAGGAAATATAACAGGAGAAAGAAATCTAAAACTTTGATCTCTTAATACAACTTGTCCTTCATTAATGTTAAATGAATCAGAATCAATTAAAACCTTTGTAATTACTGCAAATGGCTTTATAGTAGATCTAATTAAACCTGTATTTGGGTCAATTACATCACTTATCTTTTTAAAGATGTCAATTTGAACTCCATTAGGATTTAAAAGCAATTGGTCAGAATACTCTTCATTTGATTGAACATCTCTTCTTATTGCATTTTTAATACCTCCTTTGTCAAAATCTACTTCAATTATAGAACAACTTAAAGTACCACTCCATTGAACAACTGGAGATTCAACAGGTATAGGGTCTCCTAGTTGCCTAACATCTACTCGATTAATGTTTTCATTAACCCTAATGTTTTGTATTTTCCCAACAGCTTCTCCTTGAACTTTTATAATTGCAAGTGCTCCAGTAAATGAATTCATATCTTTTTATTTAATTATTCAACGATAAAACCTGTTAACAATACAAAGCTAATTTCTCTGTTTGTAATAATTTCGTAATTAACTCTATAAGCATCTCTGTCTAATTCAACAACAACATTCTGAAAACCAAGAATTAAATTGTCGCTTATTGAATTAGCTGTAATATCTCTTAAATAGCCTTTTACATATTCTTCTACATCCTGTGCAGTTAAAGTATTTCTATTAACTCCATTAGGTTGTTTTAATAAATCTCTTTTTACATTAAAAAGAAGTTCTTTATTGATTTGCCTTGAAACCCTTCTAATTTGTTTACTTGAAGTAGTACCATCTTCATTAATAAGATTATCATTTCTTTGTAAACTATTAATACCTTTTACAATATCAAAAGAACCATTGTCCAAATTAGTCATTAAAACACCACCATCTAAGCCTTGAATTTCTTCTTTGCTGTTAAGTAAGTGAGCTATCCCATCTACTCTGATATTTTTAAAAGTTAGTGGTACTTGTGGAGCTAAACCAGCTTCACGCCCCAAAACACTTGCAGCATGATAAATTGAAGGGCGAATTTTAACCCCATTAGGAGTATTCTTTTTTACGCCTCCATGCACTACAGTTACAAATTGGCTATCAAAGAAAGTAGCAGTAGCAAGTGAGCCTGTAGCAGTTGAAAATTCTGTAACATCTAATCCGCCTCCAACATATAAATCTGGTTTTATTTTAGCCTCTTCAGCTATCCAAGCTAGTATTTTTAAGTTGTTTGCACTTGTAGCTGTAGGAGTAGCTCCATAATCACTAGCTAAAATAAAGTCAATAGATAAATCAGAAACTGCATCTAAAGCAGCATCTAAATCATCACTCGAAAAACTTTCAGTTCCTCCAGCAGCTAACTCAAAGGATAAATTGGCAGCCAAATCATCTGTATCGACAACTCCGGTTCCTGTAACAACAGAAGCAGAAGTTAATTCAAAGAATTGTTTAAAGTTAAAATCAGAATTGCCCCATGCAATAAGTTCAGCTATATTAGAGAATTCTACACTTCTAGCTAAAAGTTCAGGACTTGAATCGCTTGCACTTACAAAATTAAAAGCATCTCCATCAGAATCAACTCCTACAAAGCCTGTTTTATAAAATTCGAGAACAAATTTTGAAGTATCAATAACACCTGCTTTCATTAATCCAGCAAAGCCTTTTGTAAGATTTCCATCAGTATCAACAGCGCCATTTCCAACTAAACCTTCACTTTTTACTTTGCATGCAAATGTTCCTCCAGCAGCTCCACCGCCAGTAAAAGTATAAGAAATAGTTGCTCCTACAGTAGTAGCAGCCCTTACAATTGTTACATTAGAAGCTCCGGCAGTACCTAGTGCAGAAGGTCTAAAAAGACTTTCTCCTAAATCCCAAAGTATTCCTCCTTGCACAAAATCTTTATATGAACTTACATCCTGAAAGGAGTATATTGCATCCTTACCACTTTCTAACTCTCCATTAATTCCAGCACCTCCATTCCAACTAGCACCTATTCCGGTGTCTAAAATCAAAACATTGCCAAAATCTAAAGAAGCTGGTGGATTTTTAATACCGGACTTTATTTGTGAATAAACACCGGGACGTTTTATTTTTTTACCATCAAATATAAATGAAGTAGCCATTCTTTAATCTTTTTAATTTAAGCAAAGTTAGTTAAAAAATATTACTTTGTATTATTTTTTTTTAACTATATTATTATACCCCACATTTTTTAAATAAATTTTGTATAATACAATTACATTCTTATATTTGCATTGTGCATATAATAAAAACATATAAGTATAGATTAAGATTATCCAAGCAACAAGAGTTGTTATTGGATAATTATATCAATACTTGTAGGGCAGTATATAACCTTGCTTTAGAAACAAAAATATATGCATATCAATCTAAAAAAGTCAATCTATCAAAATTTGATTTAATGAAACAATTGACTTATTGTAAAAAAGAATTTGATACTATAATAGTTGAAGGTTTAAATATTAAGAATATGATTAAGCTTCGTTATTTATCTAAACATATATCAGATGTTAGCTGGTCTGAGTTTTTCAAGCAACTAAAGTACAAATCTGAATGGAACGGCAATACGTTTATTAAGGTTAACCCTAAATTCACAAGTCAAACCTGCAACAATTGTGGCACAATAGATAAAAATTCTAGGATTAATCAATCTAAATTTTTATGTACTTCTTGTGGAGTGGAAAGTAATGCAGATATTAATGCTAGTAAAAATATAATGCGCTTGGGCAGAGCGTTAATACGTCAACGTAGTACATTAGTACAAGCGTAGTATTTATAACCTCATAAGCTTTAACTATGAGAGTATGTCAGTTATTTAGTAATTTTTTCCACTCGTCTTTTGTGTGTTCTTGTCCAGCGTATTTTTTCTTAATAATAAACTTATCTCTGTTATTAAGTGGGAGTAAATTTACTATTTTACCACTGCTGTATTTTTGTTTTTTCATCTTGTTTCTATTTTAGTATTTTCTAATATTATATCTGTTGCAAACTTGCCATTCCAAAATCTAGGAACTGTCATATCATAATCAAATTCCATAAATATTGATTTTAAATAAAGTTTATCTGCTATTTGTTGTTGAGGACTTAATCCTCCTCCGCTTATTTTAAGGTTTTTAAATCCATTTAAATCAAAATCTCTAGTCATAGAATAGATTAGTGCTTTAATTACATAATAAATCATAGTTACCTCTGTAGAATTAGAACTAGAAATCATTATGTTAAACCTGCAATCAAAATTCCTAGTATAGCTATTATAGTATTCATTACTTCCTCCTCCTTCAAAATAAGAACCTTTAACATTCTCATCCATTCCAACTCCATTTTCTTTACCATGTCCATCAGATTCCATTAGTATATGAACATGAGGTTCCATAATCCTATCTGGATTAAAACCCATACTAACTTCTAGGTATTTTGGTTCATTACTATTGGCAGGTTCTATAAAAATAGATTTTG
>NZ_JBFLKT010000358.1:0-8839 GCF_040883305.1 Lutibacter sp. | reverse complement strand
TTCAGGTTGGGAAATTTCTGTTTTTACAACCCGTCCCGATACAATTTACGGTGTAAGTTTTATGACACTTGCTCCTGAGCACGAATTGGTTTCAAAAATTACAACTGCTGAGCAAAAAGAAGCTGTTGAAGCTTACCAAAAAGCAACTGCAAAACGAAGCGAATTGGATAGAATGGCAGATGTAAAAACCATTTCTGGTGTATTTACAGGTGCCTATGCATTGCATCCTTTTACGGGTGAAAAAGTGCAAATTTGGATTGGAGATTATGTGTTGGCAAGTTATGGAACAGGTGCTGTAATGGCGGTTCCTTGTGGAGATGAACGTGATTATGCGTTTGCAAAACATTTTGGATTAGAAATACCAAATATTTTTGAAGGAGTTGATATTTCTGAAGAAGCATGTGCTACAAAAGAAGGAATTAAAATTGCAAATTCAGACTTTTTAAATGGCTTAACTTATAAAAAAGCCATGAAACGAATTATTTTTGAAATTGAACAAAAAGGAATTGGATACGGAAAAATAAATTACCGTTTACGCGATGCTGTTTTTAGTCGTCAACGTTATTGGGGAGAACCTTTTCCAGTATATTATAAAAACGGATTACCGCAAATGATTGACAAACAACATTTGCCAATTGTGTTGCCAGAAGTTCGCAACTATTTACCAACCGAAGATGGAAAACCACCTCTAGGAAATGCAACAGTTTGGGCATGGGACACTGTTAAAAATAAAGTTGTTAATAATGATTTAATCGATAATGTAACTGTTTTTCCACTAGAATTAAACACAATGCCAGGTTGGGCAGGAAGTTCGCAATATTTTAATCGATATATGGATTCTCAAAATAATGAGGAAATGTTTTCGAAAGAAGCAATTAATTACTGGCAAGATGTAGATTTATATATTGGTGGAAGCGAACACGCAACCGGACATTTATTATACTCTCGTTTTTGGCAAAAATTTATGTTCGACAGAGGTTTTGTGCCAACAGATGAATACGCCAAAAAGCTAATCAATCAGGGTATGATTACTGGAACTTCTGCTTTTGTATATAGAGTTGAAGGTAAAAATAATTTTATTTCAAAAGGTTTAATTGGAGATTTGAAAGTACAACCAATTCATTCAGATGTTGCCTTTGTAAATACTCATGATGAATTAGATATTGAAGCTTTTAAAAACTGGAGAGAAGAATTTAAAGATGCTGAATTTATTTGTGAAGAGGATGGAACGTTTAAGGTTAAACGTGAGGTAGAAAAAATGTCAAAATCTAAATACAATGTTGTAAATCCAGATGAAATTTGTGAAGAATACGGAGCAGATAGCTTGCGTTTATTCGAAATGTTTTTAGGTCCTTTAGAACAATCTAAACCATGGAAAACTTCAGGAATTTCTGGTGTTTACAGTTTCTTGAAAAAATTATGGAAATTATACATTGTAGATGGCGAATTTTCAGTTTCTGATGAAGCACCAACTAAAGATGAATTAAAAACATTGCATAAAACCATCAAAAAAGTTGAAGAAGATATTGCTAATTTTTCTTTCAACACTTCAGTTTCAACATTTATGATTGCTGTAAATGAGTTAACAGCTTTAAAATGTAATAAGCGTGCTATTTTAGAGCCTTTAGCAATTGTTATTGAGCCGTATGCACCACATATTGCTGAAGAATTGTGGAATAAATTAGGACATAAAACTTCAATTTCAACAGTTGATTTTCCAATATTTGAGGCAAAACATTTAGTAGAAAGTAATAAGGAATATCCGATTTCTTTCAACGGAAAAATGCGTTTTACTATGGAGCTTTCGTTAGATTTAAACAAAGATGAAATTGAAGCCGCAGTTATGGCACACGAAAAAACTCAAGCACAATTACAAGGTAGAACACCTAAAAAAGTAATAGTTGTACCAGGTAAAATTGTAAATATTGTTGGGTAAAATAGAAAACAGTTAAAAGGTCTTAAAGTTATAAATTTTTGGGTGGCTGAGCACAGTCGAAGCCATTATAAACAAGGAAAAACTTTAATTATTAGAAACCTTTCAAACTATCAGCTATTAAACAATTTAGCTTTATATCCATATAATAATGATAGATTCTTACGAAATAATTGGCTTAATTGCAGCGGTCTTAACAACAGCTGCATTTGTTCCTCAGGTTTATAAAACCTGGAAAACAAAATCTGCCGGCAATATTTCTTTAACCATGTACATTGCAATGTTTATTGGAATACTTTTATGGTTAGTTTATGGTATTCATTTAAAAAGTTTAGCAATGATTTTGGCAAATTCTGTCACCGCAATTTTAACATTAATCATTCTTATTTTTAAATTACGATATAAATAACTTTCTTGGTACATTTGTTGTAGGTTAGGTTGCATTATCAATTTAATTGTAATTGTTGCATACAAAAAAAAATAGCAATTAATCTGTATATTTACTGTAATTAATTATATGAAATCATAAAATAATATTTCATAAAAATAACCAACAATAATCCTTTTAAAAAAGTGAAAACAACTAGGTTGGTGAAAATAAATTTAAATGAAAATTAGACTTCTTTCTTTACGTATTCGAATATTTTTAGCAATGATATTGTTAATTTTATTAGCTTCTATTTTAATTGCCGCCGTTACAATTTATCAATACAAAGAACAAACTGACGAGTATAATGAAGGGAGATTGGAAAGAAAAGAAGAAGCGGTAAAAGCCTCTATAAATTATTGGTTAAATAGCGGAAGCGGAAATACATTTCCAATTGTAGAAGAAAACTTAAAACTTATTTTTAGAGAAAAAGTACATGAAATTTCAGATATTGAAAAATTAGAAATTAACATCTATGATTTAGCTGGAAATATTGCGAAAAGTTCACATGCCGGATTTGTTAAAAGCGATGCCCCAACAAAACTAAGCGACACTATATTAAAAGGAATTAATAACACTGTTAAACATCGCTTTGTCGACACTAAAGCACTTAAAGGCAATAGCTTACAATCTTCTTACTCATATATTACAGATAATAAATTTAAACCAATTGGTATTTTAAATTTACAATATGTGCAAGATAATACTGCACAAAATAAAGATTTAGAAGAGTTTTTAATTAGAATGGCTTATGTGTACGTACTCATGTTTTTATTGGCCATTGGTTTGGCTTATTTTATATCAAGTTATATTACTAGATCTATAAAAACTGTAACCGATAAAATGAGCTTAACACGCTTAAACAAGCGAAACGAAAAAATTATTTTAAAGGATGCCAGCGCCGAAATGTTTACATTGGTAAATGCCTTTAATGAAATGATTGATGAATTAGAAGAAAGTGCTGTAAAATTAGCAAAAGGAGAAAGAGAACAAGCCTGGCGAGAAATGGCCAAACAGGTTGCTCATGAAATTAAAAATCCGTTAACTCCAATGCGTTTAACGGTGCAAAGTTTTCAGCGCAAATTTGATCCAACAGATCCAAATATTCATGAAAAAATAAATGAATTTAGTAAAACACTCATTCAGCAAATAGATACTATGAGCTCTATTGCTTCCGCTTTCTCTAACTTTGCTAAAATGCCAACACAAAACAGGGAAGAGTTAAATGTTGTTGAAGTTGTTAAATACGCTTTAGATATTTTTGCAGAAGATTATATTTATTATTTTTCTGAAAAAGAAGTTATTAAGGCAGAATTAGACAAAACACAGTTAATTAGAATAATTACTAATTTGGTTAAAAATGCAACACAAGCTTTAGAAGAAATTGAAAATAAAAAAATTGAAGTCACCGTTTCAGACGACGAAAAAAATGTTATAATTACAGTAGCAGATAATGGTAAAGGAATCTTAATTGAAGATAAAGAAAAGATTTTTGAACCAAAATTCACTACTAAATCCAGCGGAATGGGCTTAGGATTAGGGATGGTAAAAAATATAGTTGAAGCTTACAACGGCTCTATTTCGTTTACATCAAAACATAATAAAGGAACCGTTTTTAAAATAATAGTACCAAAAAAATAACAATATGAATTTCGAAAATATATTAATTGCGCAGAACGAAAATAGTGCCACAATTACAATAAACCGACCAACAAAATTAAATGCCTTAAATAAAAATACAATTTCAGAATTGCACGAGGCATTTAAATTATTAGAAAACGACAAAACCGTAAAAGTTATTATTATTACCGGAAGCGGAGAAAAAGCATTTGTTGCTGGTGCAGACATTTCTGAATTTGCAGATTTTTCTGTTGAAGAAGGGACAGAATTAGCAAGAAAAGGACAGCAAATATTATTCGATTTTGTTCAAAATTTAAGCACACCTGTTATTGCTGCTGTTAATGGATTTGCACTTGGTGGAGGTTTAGAATTGGCAATGGCGGCTCATTTTAGAGTTGCAAGTTCCAATGCCAAAATGGGATTACCAGAAGTTAGTTTGGGTGTAATTCCAGGTTATGGTGGTACGCAACGTTTACCTCAATTAGTTGGTAAAGGAAAAGCTATGGAAATGATTATGACCGCCGCTATGATTTCTGCTGAAGAAGCCAAACAATATGGTTTGGTAAATTATGTAGTTGAACAAGATGAATTATTACCTCTTTGTGAAAAACTAGCAGGTAAAATTATTAGAAATTCTTCCGTTGCAATTAGTGCTGCAATAAAAGCAGTAAATGCTAATTACACCAATTGTATTAATGGATACAGTGTTGAAATTGAACAATTTGGAGTTAGTTTTGGAACAGATGATTTTAAAGAAGGAACAACTGCTTTTTTAGAAAAAAGAAAGCCCAATTTTTAAAAAAAATTATATAACAAAAAAGCTGTTTGAAAATAATTTTCAAACAGCTTTTTTTATGTAATTATAATTTTAACCTTTCGGTATATCTCTATTCATTTCAAGAATATCAACATTCGTAGCTTCAGTACCTAAAAAGTATTTACTAAAATGATCGGCGCGTAACCAAAAAGAGTATTCTGTCATTTTACCAAAGCCATGGCGTTGACCTGGCATTATCATAAATTTAAAACGTTTATTAGCTTTTATTAAAGCATCTGCCATTCTAATAGTTCCTCCTGGATGCACGTTATTATCAACATCACCGTGAATTAACATTAAATTTCCTTTTAAATTTGCTGCTAACGATTGGTTTTTATCAATATCATACTTGTATTTAATACTTCCATCAGCTTCAATTTCTTCTTTAACACCATGGTGTGTTTCACTCCACCAACTATTGTACATAGAATTATCGTGATTTCCAGCTGAAGAAACAGCCGCTTTAAAGAAATCTGGATACACTAACATTGCAGCAGTAGACATAAATCCACCACCAGAATGACCGTAAATTCCAACTTTATTAATATCAATATATGGATGTTTATCTGCTAATTGCTCTGCAATATATTTTTTATCTGCCAAACCATAATCTCTTAAATTTCCATAACCATAATTATGATACCATTTAGAACGATCTGGGTGCCCCCCTCTATTACCAACTGTTACAACAATAAAACCAACCTGAGCCATACGATCTAAACGATCCATACGCACAGAGAATGCTTTGTTTACAGCTTCTGTTTGTGGCCCTGGATACACATATTCTAATAATGGATAACTTTTTGTTTCATCAAAATCATACGGTTTGTATAGTACACCATATAAATCTGTAATTCCATCATCAGCCTTCATTTTAAAAGTTTCTGGGAACTTATATCCCGTAGCAAATAATTGTGATAAATCTGCCTCTTCTAAATTCATAATTAAAGCACCAGTATTGCTTCTTAATTCAGATTTTGGGGTACTATCTACTCTAGAATAGTTATTTACAAAGTATTTATTAGAATCAGACAGACTAACACTTGTAGTAAAGTCTCCAGAATTTATAGGGCGCAAACCAGTTCCGTTTAAATTAATTCTATATAAATGCTCGTAATAAGGATCTATAGTTCTATTAACTCCATTTGCAGTAAAATACATTATACGCTCTTTTTCATCAACATTTTCAATACCCGCAACGTGATACGGTCCTTTTGTAATCTGATTTTTTAGATTTCCTTTAGTATCATATAAATAAATATGTGCCCAACCGTCTCTTTCTGCCCAATGCAACATTTCGGTTTCATTATTTAATAACATTAAAGGTCTGGTTTCTATGTAGGTATTAAAACGCTCTTCAATTAAAACCTCAACCTCTCCTGTATTAATATCTGCAACACAAATGTCTAATTTTTTACGATCTCTGCTTATAGTGCTAAAATAAATTTTTCCTTTTTTTGAAAGTAATAATGAAGGTTTAAATTCATCACTAGCTTCCGATTTTTTATATTGATGTCTGTAAACAGAAAGACTCTGTTGCTTAACAGTATCTAATTTTACATTAAGAATTTCTTTTGAAGGAATATCTAATATTTGTAATTCAGATTTATAATATTCTTGCTCTCCTGGCATGTGGTATTTATAGGTTTCTAAAGTTGGTCTTTTTTTAGAAACTGAATTTATTACCCATAAATCTTTAATATGTCTTGAATCGGATCTCTCATAAATAAACTTTTTAGAATCTCTAGTCCAAATTCCCCGAATTCCTTTTCTATCGTCCTTCTTTTCTTCTTTACTTTCATTATTTTCACCTCTGGAACCACCACCATATCCATAGTTTTCAACACCATCTTTTGTCCATTGGTTTTCTACAATTGTTGTGTCTTTCTCATCTTTAAGAGCTTTTAAAAAATTCTCTTTATCCATCCAATATAGATTGTAATTTTTTGAATATAAGACAATAGTACTATCAGGTGAAATATTTGCCCAACGTTTTCTGTCATCATCTTTTTTAGAATTATCTATAATTGTTAAGCCATTTCCACCTAATTTATATTCGAGAAAATATACTTTTTTCTCCATTTTTGGTTTTTTCTTTTTGACTTTTTTAATTTCAGTCGAGTCCTTTTTTATAGTGTCTTTTACCTCATCTTTTTTATCTTTTTCATCATCTTTAACCTCCACTTCTTCTGTTGAAGTAACACGAAATTGGATTGCGGTTTCATTTTTTACAAATTTGAAACTAAATCTAGGTAAATTCTGACCATCGTATGGGTCTTTGGTTATTTCAGTTAACCATTCAGCCATTTTATCGTTGTCAAATAATTTAGTTCTAGTTTTCCTATCAGCATCAACCAAATAATAATTAGCGCCATCGGTAGTTTTATATTGGTACCAAAAACGGTTGCCATTTTTTAACCAATTTGGTCTTACAGAAGTAGAATGTACTAATTTACCAAGATTTGTTGGTGAAAATTTAGATGCCAATCTATAGTTTGGAACGGGTACCTCAGAAGCAATTTTGTCTTGTGCAAAAACCACACAGGTGGCCATAATAAATAACAAAAGTATTATTTTTTTCATGTTTGAAGTTGGGTTAAAATTAATTTAAGCTATAAATTTCTTTAAAACAATTAACATAGCAATTGTGAATTTAAATTTTATCATTTTTTTAACAAAAAAAAGGCTGTCTAAAAATTTTACTTTTTAGACAGCCTCTAATATCTTTTAAATTTAAAAGCTACATTTTCATAAGCCAATTTTTTACATCAACTTCTTGTTTAATTATATCTTTTATTTCTGAAATTTTAACACGTTGTTGTTCCATAGTATCTCTATAGCGAATTGTAACTGAATCATCAGTTAAAGTATCGTGGTCAACTGTGATACAAAAAGGTGTTCCGGCAGCATCTTGTCTTCTGTAACGTCTTCCAACAGCATCTTTCTCGTCGTAATCAACATTGAAATCCCATTTTAAATCTTCAACAATTTTTTTGGCAATCTCTGGTAATCCATCTTTTTTAACCAATGGTAAAATTGCAGCTTTTGTTGGTGCCAACACAGCTGGTAATTTTAACACAATTCGTGTAGTACCGTTTTCTAATGCTTCTTCTTGTAATGCGTGTGAAAATACAGCTAAAAACATACGATCTAAACCAATAGAAGTCTCTACAACATATGGAATATAACGCTCATTTATTTCTGGATCGAAATATTGTAATTTTTTTCCTGAGAATTTTTCATGGCTCGATAAATCAAAATCTGTACGAGAATGAATTCCTTCTAATTCTTTAAATCCGAAAGGAAATTTAAACTCAATATCTGACGCGGCATCTGCATAATGTGCTAATTTTTCATGGTCATGAAAACGATAGTTCTCTTCACCCATTCCTAAGGATAAATGCCATTTTAATCGGGTTTCTTTCCATTGCTCGTACCATTCTTTTTGAGTTCCAGGACGTACAAAAAATTGCATTTCCATTTGTTCAAATTCTCGCATACGGAAAATAAACTGACGTGCAACTATCTCATTTCTAAACGCTTTACCTGTTTGCGCAATTCCAAAAGGAATTTTCATTCTTCCTGATTTTTGTACATTCGAAAAGTTTACAAAAATACCTTGTGCAGTTTCTGGACGTAAATATAAGTCCATTGCAGTTTCTGCAGAAGCTCCTAATTTTGTACCAAACATTAAGTTAAACTGCTTCACATCAGTCCAATTTTTAGAACCTGACAAAGGACAACCAATTTCTAATTCTTCAATTAACAATTTTACATCGGCTAAATCTTCGTTTTCTAAAGATTTTCCCATACGTTGTAAAATCGCGTCTCCTTTTTCTTTATAACCAACTACTCGTGGGTTTGTTGCTAAAAATTGTTCTTTATCAAAAGAATCTCCAAAACGCTTAGCCGCTTTTGCTACTTCTTTTTCTATTTTAGTATCTAATTTACCAACATAGTCTTCAATTAAAACATCGGCTCTATATCTTTTTTTAGAATCTTTATTATCAATTAAAGGATCATTAAAAGCATCTACATGGCC
>NZ_JBFLKT010000357.1:0-2547 GCF_040883305.1 Lutibacter sp. | reverse complement strand
TGTATTATTCTCAAAATTTTCAAAATCAATTAACTTTATTCCTGATTTTTCAGTCAAATGTTCATAAAAAGCCTTTCCTAAATCTTCATTATCCAGCAATAAAGAAATATCCTGAAACAAACGATCTACTTCATTTTCTTTTATTCCTTCATTAATTTTTTGAATACTAGATTTAAAAATATCAGTAAAAATATTGGTACTTTCGTCTATAATTGCATCTTTTAATGAAATGTAATTATAACCTAACCTTGTTAAATGAAGTATTGACGGAATTTTTACTCTGGAGTCTTCGTTAAATTTCATAGCTATTTTTAAATTGAACTCTTCCTTTAGGATTTCTTTTTTTAATGAGTTATAAAAATATGAAAAATGATTGGAACTAGCTATGATTAGATGATTAATCCATTATTCCATAAAGCTAAAATAACATCCATTTGTGAATTATGGCTTTTGCCTTGATTTTGAACGAGTTTCCATAAATTAATTACTCCAATAATTTCTGGTTTATTATTTCTGTTTCTTAAAATCTCCAAAGCTTTTAATGCATACACTTTATTTTCTTTTACTTTAGGTGCATAATTTCCTTTTAGAATACTTTTTACTGCTCCTACTTCACAAAGTGAAAGAAAAGTTGATTTTGGACAACTTTTTTTTCTTGCAGCTTTTGTTTCAAAAAAACATTTACTGCTGTTTCCCAAGCTTCAATTGGATCTTTTTTAGTTTTATAATAATTTACAGCTTTTATGGCTGATTGGGCATATTTGTTCATAAAATTCTAATTAAAAAATTAAAATATTCAAAAGGTAAATAATAGTGCAAATTCCATAAAACAACAATAATATAAATCCTTCTTTTCTAGTAATTTTACCATTTCTTAAAATAAAAAAAACTAAAATAAAACTTACTAATAATATTGAAATTAACAGGATTGAAGCGTTCAAATCAATTGTTATTGCATTTCCAGATAAGAATGTATAAATAAGGCCTGGCACTCCAATACAAATTGTTAAATCAAAAGTATTTGAACTAATCCCATTAACTACAGCTGCCGTATCCTCTCCTTTTTTAATTGCTGCAATTGACATAAATAGATCGGCAATAGAAGTTCCTGGACCATAAATTGTACAAGCTAATACTCCAATAGGAAGGATTACATCATAATATTCTTCAATTAAACCAATTGTTTGCTGACCGAAAGAAATCATTGTATGCGCTAAAAAAGCAATTAGTATGAACCCTATTAATAACTTTAAAATAATTTTTAAGTTGGAACTATCATTTATAACCTCGCTATATGGTTTCGATTTATCTAAATAAAGGATCAATACATAAGAAAAATAAAACATTACTAAAATACCAAAATCTATTGCAGAATAACTTCCATCTAGTGCCAACAATAATAATACTAGAATAGTAATACCTAAGGCAGGCATATCTCTTTTTAAGATATTTTTTCTAATTTGTACTTGTGGCTTATAAAAAGTAACTACCCCTATAATCACACAGAGGTTAAAAATAGATGACCAAACCAAGGTATCGAATGCTATATCAAATATTTTATACCATATTACTCCAGAAACGGCTGTAAAAAATTCAGGTGATGAACTGGCAATCGCTAAAAAAAGTCCACCTGCGATTGCAGAAGAAATTTTGTATTTATAAGAAATAAATGCAAAGCTATCTTCTACCCATTTGGATGGGATGTTGAATAGTAATAAAACACCTAGTATTGCAAAAAAAAGAATTGTAATTAAAGGAGTTCCTTCAGCAGTATACAAACCTATAAAGCCTAAAATTACAAGAATAAGAGCTATTACATATTTGATATTATTTCTATGGAATATTAGATTTATTAAATTCACGTTGTTTATTGTAGTTATTAAACAGTTGTATTAAAATTTATGAATAAAATCAATAATTTCTTCCTCTGACATTTTAGAAATATTTGAATAAACCTTGTTTTCATCAATACAATACCTACAAAATAGTATTTCTTTAATTTTATTAGCAATAACAATTGATTCCGTTTTATTATTAGTAGTTATTTCAAAAAAAGTGTTATAAAACTTGTGGAATTTACTTCTTTTTATGAAGTTTTCTCTATAAAAAAATTTAAATTCAATACTTTCCATATTAAAAGTCAAAACGGGATAGTTGAGACTTTCTTCGTTCAAATTAATATTTATATTATGTTGCTCTAATTTGCTTGATAATTTTTTAATATTCATATTATTACATCTTTTATTTATACCTTAAAATGCTTCATCCAAATTACTTGGCTTCGTGCTGAAATTTCCACTTTGTTGTAATATTAATTCATAAGTCAAAATGGTATTATTTAAAACTTGTGGGCTATCCTTTCCAAAAACCTCATCATCAATAAAACCACCTTTTAAATCACCACAATCTGTTGTTTTCATAAATTTATTAGGATTCCATCCTTTCCCATAATAAAAGAATATTTGATAAGTACCATTTTTAAATTCAAATGTATATTTACTTCCTGAATTAATATATGCGTGTCTATATACCTGACCATTCTTCTTT
>NZ_JBFLKT010000004.1:0-5164 GCF_040883305.1 Lutibacter sp. | reverse complement strand
GCATCAATATCTTCACCTTCTTCCCCAATAATTGCTAAAAGAGAATCTACAGGTGCAGTTTCACCATTTTGCAAACCAATGTATAAAAGTGTTCCTTCGTTAAAAGATTCAAACTCCATAGTTGCTTTATCAGTCTCAATTTCAGCTAATATGTCGCCTTCTGAAACGTTATCTCCAACTTTTTTTAACCACTGTGCTACAACTCCTTCAGTCATTGTATCACTTAAACGTGGCATTGTTATTATTTCTGCCATTTATCTATGTTTTAAAAAAGGATAATCTTCTTGTTCGTAAACCATATCGTATAATTGTTGTTTCTCTGGATATGGAGATTCTTCAGCAAATTTTTGACATTCTTCTACTTTGTCTTTTACTTCTTTATCCCAAGTTTTAATTTGAGCATCCGTAGCATATTTTTTAGTCTTAATAACTTCTAAAACTTGCGTAATGGGATCAATTTTACGGTATTCGTTTACTTCGTCTTTGGTTCTATAGTGTTGAGCATCACTCATTGAATGTCCTCTATATCTATATGTTTTAATATCTAAAAGTGTTGGTCCGTCACCTCTTCTTGCGCGCTCAATAGCTTCTTCCATGGCCTCAGCAACTTTCACAGGATTCATTCCATCAACAGGTCCACACGGCATTTCGTATCCTAAACCTAGTTTCCAAATATCTTCGTGGTTCGCAGTTCTTTCTACTGAGGTTCCCATAGCGTAACCATTGTTTTCACAAATAAAAACTACTGGTAATTTCCAGTTGATTGCCATATTAAAAGTTTCGTGCAAAGAACCTTGACGTGCAGCACCATCTCCAAAATAAGTTAGTGTAACACCATCTCTTTCGAAATATTTATCTGCAAAAGCCAATCCAGCACCCAAAGGAATTTGACCTCCAACAATACCATGACCACCATAAAAATTATGTTCAGGAGAAAAAATATGCATAGAACCTCCCATTCCTTTGGATGTTCCAGTTACTTTTCCTAATAATTCTGCCATAATTCTCTTAGGATCTACTCCTAGACCAATTGGCTGCACGTGGTTACGATAAGCGGTTATCATTTTATCGTTTTCCTTCATTACATGCAAGGCACCGGCTAAAACTGCTTCCTGACCATTGTATAAATGTAGAAATCCTCTTACTTTTTGTTGAATATATAAAGCCGCTAATTTATCTTCAAATTTTCTCCAAAATAGCATGTCTTTATACCAATTGATATAAGTTTCTTTGGTTATTTTTTTCATTTCCGATTGAGATATTAAATTTATATCGAAATGCAAAAGTACTATTTTGCTGATTAGAATAAAAATATGTTGAAATATTTTTTACGATAATGTTTTCGAAATAACAATTATTAAATTAATATGATTTTAGTTGTGATTATCTTGTTAAAAATATCGTTTTTTTCTGAAAACCATAATTTTTAATAAATTACAATTTCATTTAAAAATAAAAGTCTCTAGATTTCCAGAAACTTTTATTTTAATTAGCATATTTTTATTAGTAAAGTTGACTAATCCATATAATCTTCAATAGGGTTGCACGAACAAATTAAGTTTCTGTCTCCAAAAGCATCATCAACGCGTCGAACAGAAGGCCAAAATTTATTCTCTTTTACATACGGTAAAGGAAATGCAGCCTGCTGGCGTGTGTACGGATAGCTCCATTCATCTGCAGTTAACATTTCTTGTGTGTGAGGCGAATTTTTAAGTGCCGAATTTGTATCTCCACTTTCCATCTCATCAATTTCACCTTTTATACTTATTAAAGCATCGCAAAAACGATCTAATTCTGCTTTGTTTTCACTTTCTGTTGGTTCTATCATTAAAGTTCCAGCAACTGGGAATGAAACTGTTGGAGCGTGATAACCATAATCCATTAATCTTTTTGCAACATCAGTTACTTCAATTCCTTTTTCTTTAAATTTTCTAAAATCCACAATCATTTCATGAGCTGCAAAGCCGTTTTCACCTGTGTAAAGAATGTCGTAAAACTTTTCTAAACGCGCTTTTATATAATTTGCATTTAAAATAGCTTTAATTGTAGCTTCTTTTAGGCCACCAGTCCCCAGCATTTTAATATAACTATAAGATATTAGTAATACCAATGCAGATCCCCAAGGAGCTGAAGAAATTGCTGTAATAGGCGTTTCTCCACCAGTTGGAATTATTGGGTTTGAAGGTAAAAAAGGGGCTAAATGTTTTACTACACAAATTGGTCCAACTCCAGGTCCACCACCTCCGTGAGGAATGGCAAAAGTTTTATGTAGGTTTAAATGACAAACATCGGCACCAATAGTTGCAGGGTTAGTTAACCCAACTTGTGCATTCATGTTTGCACCATCCATATAAACTTGTCCGCCACGTTTGTGTATAATTTCGGTAATTTCTTTAATGGTGCTTTCAAAAACTCCATGAGTTGACGGGTAAGTAACCATTAAAGCTGCTAAATTATCTTTATGAAGTTCAGCTTTTTCTCGTAAATCATCTAGATCAATATTTCCTTTATCTGTTGACTTTGTAACCACCACTTTCATTCCAGCCATAACTGCAGAAGCAGGATTTGTTCCGTGTGCAGAAGCAGGTATAATGCAAATATTTCTATGGTGATCTCCTCTGGATTCGTGATAGGCTTTAATAACCAATAAACCTGCATATTCACCTGAAGCTCCTGAATTTGGTTGTAAAGAAGTCGCATAAAAACCAGTAATTTCGTTTAAAGCAACCTCTAAACCTTTTATTACTTCCTGATAACCTTGTGCTTGTTCAATTGGAACAAAAGGATGCATTACACCCCAATTTGGCCAACTTAAAGGCAGCATTTCGGTAGCTGCATTTAATTTCATAGTACACGATCCTAATGAAATCATAGAATGATTTAAAGATAAATCTTTACGCTCTAGTTTTTTAATATAACGCATTAACTCAGTTTCTGAATGGTAGTTTTCAAAAACTTCATTGGTCATAAAAGTTGAAGTTCGTTCTAAGTTTTTAGGTAATGAATTTTCTTCAATTGTAGTTATTGAAATTGATTCTTTTCCTTCTGCTTTGGCTAAAATTTCTAAAATCTGATTGATATCTTCAATAGAACTTGTTTCGTTTATAGAAATACTAACAACTGTGCTTGACGGATAATAGAAATTAATACAGTTTTTTTCTGCAATTCCTTTCACTTTTGAAGCATTTGTAACTTCAACTAATAGTGTATCAAAAAACACAGAGTTTGTTTGTTTTAAATTTAATGTTGCCAAACCTTTGTTTAAAGTAGCAGTTAAATTTTGAATTTTATTTGCAATGTATGTAAGTCCTTTTGGCCCGTGAAAAACACCATACATACCTGCCATAACAGCTAAAAGAACCTGAGCTGTACAAATATTTGAAGTTGCTTTTTCGCGTTTAATATGTTGCTCACGCGTTTGTAATGCCATACGTAAAGCTCTGTTGCCATCTTTATCTTTTGTAACACCAATAATTCTTCCTGGAATGTTACGTTTATAGGCTTCTTTTGTAGCAAAATAACCTGCATGCGGCCCTCCGTATCCCATAGGAATTCCAAAACGTTGTGTTGTTCCAACAACAACATCTGCGCCCCATTCTCCTGGAGGTGTTAATAGCGTTAAACTTAATAAATCTGCTGCTACAACAATTTTAGCATCTACAATTTTTGCTTTTTCTACAAATGAAGTATAATCATAAATTTGTCCATTTTTTGCAGGGTATTGAATAATTGCACCATAGAATTCTTCTGTAAATTCAAAAGTTGTATGGTCGCCAAAAACCAATTCAATTTCTAGCGGATTTGCTCTTGTTTTTAAAACATCTATTGTTTGAGGTAAGACTTCATTTGAAACAAAAAACTTTAAAGCATTTGCCTTTTTTTGGTCTCTGGATCTAGTGTTTAATAACATTAACATGGCCTCACCAGCTGCAGTTCCTTCGTCCAAAAGAGAAGCATTTGCCAATTCCATACCTGTTAACTCGCTTACCATAGTCTGGTAGTTTAAAAGGGCTTCTAAACGACCTTGGGCTATTTCTGCTTGGTAAGGTGTATAAGCAGTATACCAACCTGGATTCTCTAAAACATTACGTTGAATTACACCTGGTAAAATTGTTGGGTGATATCCCAAACCTATGTAATTTTTAAATAATTTATTTTTAGTCGCAAGTTCTTGAATATGAAACATATATTCATATTCGCTCATCGCTTTTGGTAAATTAAGGTTGTTGGCCAATCTAATATCGGCAGGAATGGTTTTATCTATTAATTCATCAACAGAAGTTACTCCAATAGTTTTTACCATATCATTAATCTCGTTTTCACGAGGTCCTACGTGTCTTAAAACAAAAGAATCAGTTCTCATTTATGTAATTTATTATATAAAAATTAATGGTTTCAAAAATACTGAAAATTACTACACTAAAAGACTATAATTATTACTTAATTATAATATTTTGTTAACCAAAAAACTTAGGATATTAACAAATAGTTACTTTTGTTTAATGAATTATTTAAAAAGAATATTCGAATTTTATACATTTAGTAATATACACGTTGCATTAGCAGGATTTTGTATTACTAAAATCACCTTAATAAAATTTGGATATTTGGATCGTTTTTCACCATTATTTGTTGCATTTTCAATAATTATTTCATATAATTTTATTCGATTGTATGAAATAAAATATGACAGCTTAAATTGGTTAAAAAAATGGTTTTATAAACATAAGCTACAGCTGTTAGTTTTATCATTTATTGCAGTTTTAGGGTTGGTTTATTCTGTGTTTTTTACAAATTTTGATAAAAAGTCTATTTATATACTGATTCCGTTCGGGTTTATGACTTTTTTTTACGTGATTCCGTTATTTAAAATTAGAAATATTGAAGTTTCATTTCGTAATTTTCCAGCAATAAAAATACTAAGTATTGCAATTTCTTGGGCTGGAATATCGGTTTTATTTCCATTATTTGAAGCTGGCTATAGTTTCACTAATGCTGTATATCTAGAATTTTTACAGCGAATATTGTTTGTTATAGCCATAACAATACCTTTTGACATTCGAGATTTAAGAACTGATTCGAAAGCACTAAAAACACTTCCTCAATTAGTTGGTATAAAAATGTCTAAATATATTGGTTTTGGTTTGTTGAGTATCTTTATTGG
>NZ_JBFLKT010000356.1:0-2683 GCF_040883305.1 Lutibacter sp. | reverse complement strand
TTTTCAATATTGCAATAGAACAGTTACTGTTGAAGGTAAAAACGAACTATTTTCTGAATTGACTTCAAACAAGATTTTAGATATTAATAAAAAGCAAACTGGAATTAAAGAATTAAGTGTAAAACCGATATGGAGACAACATTTTTCGGCGATTGGATCTTTGGTAAAAGTGGAACATCCAGCAAAGGAAATTATAAATTGGATTTATAATTACAAAGCGGCTTTCCCTAAATTTTTTAAATATTTACCAGCAGTATTTTCTGTTTTATCATTAACACTAATTGTCGCTCTTGGTTTTCAGTTAATTCCTGAAATAGTAGTTTTGTTTTGGCTTTTTATAGGTTTAGGAATTTCGGGGTTTTATGTTAAAAAAATTAATGAATTTGCTAGAAATACGGGCAATGCAAAAGATACTTTTAAGCAATATCATAAATTGTTAAATGAAATAGAAAACACCAATTTTACTTCTGAAATTTTAAAAAACAAACAATTAGAAATTCAATCTGAAGTAAAAAAAGCATCAACTATTTTTAAAGAATATTCTAAATTATTAGATGCTTTAGATCAACGAAATAATGATATTATTGCTATTCTTGGGAATGGTTTTTTTCTAAGAGATTTAAACCAAGTTTATAAAATTGAAAAATGGATTGCAACGTATAAAGATAAAGTAGAGCAGTGGTTTAAAGTAATTGCTTTTTTTGATGCTCAAAATTCGTTAGCAAATTTTGCTTTTAACCATCCAAAATATGTTTTCCCTGAAATAAAAGCCGATAGCAATGTTATTAAAGCAACTAATTTAGGGCATACTTTGTTAAAAGAAACTCAAAGAATTGATAATGATTTTACCATTAAAAATCAGCAATTTTTTATAATAACAGGTGCAAATATGGCAGGAAAAAGTACTTTTTTAAGAACAGTTTCTTTATCAATTGTTATGGCAAATGTTGGCTTACCAGTTTGTGCTGAACATTTTGAATACAGTCCCATAAAATTAATAACGAGTATGCGAACATCAGACTCTTTGGTAGAAGATGAATCGTATTTCTTTTCAGAATTAAAACGCTTAAAATTTATTGTTGATGAAATTGAAAACGACAATTATTTTATAATTTTAGATGAAATTTTAAAAGGAACAAATAGTACAGATAAGGCAATTGGATCTAAGAAATTTGTTCAAAAATTGGTGGCTTCAAATTCAACTGGAATTATTGCTACACACGATTTAAGTTTATGTGAAATTGAAAAAGAATTAACTGAAGTTAAAAACTATTATTTTGATGCAGAAATTATAAAAGATGAATTACATTTCGATTACCAATTAAAAGATGGAATTTGTAAAAATATGAACGCGTCTTTTTTATTAAAAAAAATGAAGATTGTTTAGTTTTTTAAGGATGTGAATTCACCCAAACTTCGCCATCATCAAAATGTTCTTTTTTCCAAATTGGTACGGTTTCTTTTAAGGTATCAATTGCAAATTCACAAGCTTCAAAAGCGGCTTTTCTATGTGCAGAAGAAACTGCAATAATTACAGGAATAGCTCCAATTTTAAGTTCTCCAACTGCATGATGTATTGCAATTTTATGAATGTTGAACTTCTCTAAAGCGAGGTCTGCAATTTTTTGCATTTCTTTTACCGCCATTGGTTCGTAACCGCTAAAATCTAATAAGGTTACTTCTTTGTTTTTTGTTGCATTTCTAACAGTGCCAACAAATAAAGCAATGCCTCCACAAGAAGCATCTTGTACAAAATTATAGCAATCTTGCAGGTTTAAAATTGCTGAAGTTATTTTAATTGATGTGTTTTCCATATTTTGCAGTAAAAATACTAAAATGACAACCCGAAAACAAGTCCGTTTTGCGAAACGCCGTTGTAATTAGATTTTACATAATCCAATCGTAAAAAGCGCAGTTTCCCAATTCCAATATTTTTCAATCCAACTGAAAGTTCAGAATATGGTTTTTTATCTTTTCTAATCAACGATTTTGCTCCTAAAACCAACTCGAATCCTAATTTATTTACCAACGGAATTTTATTTAATAAATACCCATTAAAATTGTGTTCTGCGTGAAATTCTGCGTACGATTGATTGGTGCTAAAATTATAATAGGGCATTAAATTAAAAGCATTGGTATAATCGTAATTCATATTTATATGCGTTTGATTTCCATTAAAATGTTTATAATCTACAAAAGCAATGTCATCGGCTTCAAAAAAAGCTCCAGCTTTTAGATTGTAATTAAACGTTCCTTTATTGTCAATATCAAAACGTTGTTGAATACGTGCTCCAATTTCACCAAAATTATAATTGTCTTCACTTGATGCAAAATTCTGTTGGTAAAATAATGTTAACGAAGGATATTCAGAAGAAAATGTATTTATTTTTCTATTAGGATATGAGATATATTTTTGTCCAAATCTAATAGTCGCAGCAGTTGTAAATTGATATACGTTGTGCGCTTCAAAAGAAGGAATTCCAATGTTATTTTCGTTTAGCGGATCGTTCGAAGTGTATGTTTTTTCTTTATCATTTAACAGCACATAATCGGTTGTATTTACTAAAGGAGTTCGTTTTTCGTAACTTAAAGAACTTTGCATTCTAATACCATTTGTTAATTCATCAGAAAACAGCACTTTCGCAAAAGTTTTATCGTAAAATTTGGCATAACTTTCTTCAAA
>NZ_JBFLKT010000355.1:0-3221 GCF_040883305.1 Lutibacter sp. | reverse complement strand
GCTGTAAACCCTGCTTATGCAGGTAGTAGAGATGCATTGAGTATTGTAGGATTAAATAGAAACCAATGGGCTGGATTTGATGGAGGGCCACAAACACAAACATTATCTATACATTCTCCATTAAGAAATGAGCAAATTGGTTTAGGATTATCATTAATTAACGATAAATCTGGTTATGAAAATTTCACCTATGTTTATGCAGACTTTTCTTATACTTTAATGGTAAGTGATGAAGTAGATATCAGTTTTGGTTTAAAAGGTGGTATGACTTATTATAAACTAGCTGAGGAGTTATATAATGCTACAGAGGTAAATCAAGATCCTTATTTTAATGAAAAATTAAATAGATGGAATTCGAATTTTGGAGCAGGGGTATTACTTCATTCTAATAAATGGTATGCCGGTCTATCAATACCAAAAATGGTTAATCATGATTTAAATAATGATACTGAATATGCCGCCTTAGAGAGAGTCCATTATTATGCAATTGGTGGGTATGTTTTTAATTTAAGTGATAATTTAAAATTAAAACCTTCATTTATGTTTAAATACACAAAAGGAGCTCCAATATCAACAGATTTAACAGCCAATTTCCTATTTAATGAAAAGTTTTGGTTAGGAGGTTCTTATAGATTTAATGGAGATCAGAAAGCTATAGGTGCATTAGTAGATTTTCAAGTTTCAGATCAATTTAGAGTTGGATATACTTATGAAATACCTACTGGAGAAATTAGACCTTATACCAATGGATCACACGAGATTTTGTTGATGTATGAATTTAAATTCCTAAAAAGGAAACAAAAATCTCCAAGATATTTCTAACCAAATAAATGATGAAAATTATGAAAAATATAAAAATTTTATTTGTTGCTTTGGTTTTAATAAGTACAACAGTATTTGGACAAACTGTAAAGCAAAAGAGAGCTGAAAGACAATTTAATAATTTTTCGTTTGTAAAAGCAATTGAAACATATGAAAAATTAATTGATACAAGTTTTAATAAGCATTATGCAATGCGTAAACTGGGTGATGCCTATATTATGTTGCGTCAGCCAGAAAAAGCACTAGAAATTTATAAAGAGGTTGTGAAACAAGAAAATGTTCCTTCAGAATATTATTTATACTACGCGCAGACTTTGAGAGCAAATGGCGATTATGAAGCTTCAAAAGAGTGGATGAAAAAATTTAAAGATGCTGGAAATGAGCAAGATTCTAGAGTAAAAAGTTTTTTTAAAGATGATGATTTAGCAAGTGCTATTTTTAATGCTTCAGAAAAAAACACCCTTCAAAAATTAAATATAAATACTAAATTCAATGAATTTGGAGCTGTAGAATTGAATGATGATATTATTTTTAGTTCATCTAGAGATGAAGGAGTTTCAGTAAAAAGATTATATGCTTGGGACAAACAACCTTTATTAGATCTTTATAAAGTTTCTAAAGAAGGGGCTTCAGTAGCAACCACAAAACAACTGGAAGGTGGTGTAAACACAATTCATCATGATGGTCCTGCAACTTTTAATAGTGAAGGAACTAAAATGTATTTTTCAAGAAATAATTACTACGAATCCAAAAAAATAAATGACTCACAAGGAATAATGCATGTTGGAATATACAGTGCCGAATTGGTAAATGGAAAATGGGAAAATGTAAAACCAATTAATTTAAATAATCCAAATTATATAGTGTATCACCCTTCATTAAGCGAGGATGGAAAAAAATTATATTTTGCATCAAATATGCCAGGTGGTATTGGTGGAACAGATATTTATGTTAGTAATGTGCTCGAAGATGGAACATTTGATACTCCAGTAAATTTAGGAAATATAATTAATACAGAAGGAAACGAAGCTTTCCCATTTATCTATAATGAAGAAAATCTTTTATATTTTTCTTCTGACGGACATGTAGGTCTAGGTTTAATGGATGTATTTGTAGCTGTAAAAGATGAAAACAATAAAACTGTAAATGTTATAAATCTTGGAGAACCTATTAATAGTAGAAAAGATGATTTTGCATACAACTTATCAAAAGATGGTTTTAAAGGCTTTATTTCTTCTAATAGAAAAGGTGGAGCAGGTGGTGACGATATTTATGCTTTTACTAGAATACCACCACTAACATTAAAAGGTACAATTTATGATGCAGTTAACAATGATCCAGTTGCAGGTGCCAAAGTTTTACTAACTAGGGAGAATGGAGAAGAATTAGCTTATTTTATAACTAAAGAAGACGGTGCTTACGAGCATTTGATACCTAGAGATGAAAAATTTATATTAAAAGGCTCAAAAGAAAAATATCAAGATGTTGCAAAAAACTTTAGTTCTTTTGGTTTAGAAAAAGAAAAAGAGCTAATTGTAGATTTAAATATACCTATGAAACCAATAGAAGACGTTGTAATATTGGCAGATTTAGAAACTATTTATTTTGATTTAGATAAGTATAATATTAGACCAGATGCTGCCGTTGAATTAGATAAAGTTGTTGCTTTAATGAATAAATACCCTGAAATGGTAATTAGACTAGAATCTCATACCGATAGCCGAGCAAACGACGATTACAATATGGTATTGTCAAATAATAGAGCAAAATCTACCTATAATTATATTATTTCTAATGGAATAGACGCTTCTAGAATTACTAAATACGAAGGCTTTGGAGAATCGCAGTTAGTAAATAAATGTAGTAATAATATAAAATGCTCTGAAGAAGAACATCAATTAAATAGAAGAACAGAATTTATAATTATTAAAATGAAATAAAAGAAAAGGCAGTCACACTATACATTTACTTGGATTCTACTACCGTTGTGGGGACGACAATTTTTTCAAGAAATTATATGTGGCTGCTTATTTATTTTATAACATACTTCTAAAAGTTGTTATAGTATCTCCTTTATTATTTTTAAAGCTGAAATTTGGAATTAAAGTGTTAATAGATATTTTATTATTAACACTTTTATTTTTTAATGAATTTTTTATCACTTTTAAAAAAGTTTCCTTTTTGTAATCTAATAAACTTGTTGTTTTCATATTAAAAAGATTAAGTGAAATTTAATTGTTATTAAAAAAATAGGTATTGTGGGGTTCTTTAATTTGTATTTATTTTTTGATAAAAATATGTGTAAAATAATTTCTACCATTATCATCAGATTCTGTTGAGATACCAAAATGAGTAGAATCAGGGTTTTCTATATTTTTTCTATGTTCAGAACTGTTAAT
>NZ_JBFLKT010000003.1:0-3898 GCF_040883305.1 Lutibacter sp. | reverse complement strand
GAAGCTTTTGGAAAACGTTCTATTTCTGAAAGTATCATTCTTTCAGACCATTTTAGGGTATCAGATACTACAAGTTCTTTTGTAACTTGATTCTCTTTATTGTCATTTTTCGCATCTTTACAGCTTGTAAAAGCTACCAAAACAAAAAATAATCCTGTTAAAATTTGAAACGTTGTTCTATAATTATTCATAAATTCTAATTTTTAATCCTTTTGATATTTTTTTATAACTAAATACTTTAATTCTATATCACCTGCATTGCTAATTCCGTGCATAACCATAGATGGACAATATAAACTAGAATGCGGACCTACCACGGTTGTTTTACCATCTAAATAAAATTCAGCAGTTCCTTCTAAAACAAAGAAAAATTCATCTTCAATATGTTTATGAGGCGCGTGAGTTGACTTATGAGGTGCAACAACGCTCATTTTTAAAGTTCGACCATCCAAAAAATCTTTATCTGCAAACCAATATTGATAACCAACTTTAGTCTCAATGGTTTTATCTATAGAAAATTGATTTACGCAATTTTCTATAGTAAATTTTTTATTTGAATCATTACTATTTTCCTGAGCACTAATTGTTTGCATTGAACCAGCAACCCAACAAATAAATAAACTCAAAATAAAATTCTTAATTTTTTTAGAAGAAATCATAGAAATTAAAGTGAGTTGTTTTTATTTAATTCATCCAGTTTTTCATCTAAATAGGATAAAAATTCTGCTTCTGTTTTTATTCCGTCTTTTTCTTGCTCCCAGGCACCTAAAAAGTAAAACGAAATTTCACTTGTAGTTGGTTTAAATAATAATAAATGGTCATGTTCCCACTCAGTTACCTCTTTAACAGTTTCAACTTCATAAAATATTGCCATACCTAAATTATCAGGTACTTCTGCCAAAGTTTGTTTACCATAAGTGGCTATATATTCCCATTTTTTATTTTCGCTTTCCTTGGCAAAATAATTTACACCGTGCTTAACAATTCCCGTACAAATTCCTTCAATTTCTTTTGAAGGTGTTATTGTATGTTTTGTATATCTCTTATCTGGT
The DNA here is from genome assembly GCF_040883305.1 of Lutibacter sp. Lineage (GTDB taxonomy): Bacteria > Bacteroidota > Bacteroidia > Flavobacteriales > Flavobacteriaceae > Lutibacter. Next base: position 2,846 of record NZ_JBFLKT010000003.1, on the reverse strand, counting down.
TTAATAGATAACTCCTGATGTAAATCAATAACATCATTTGCTGTACTCCATCCATAATAATCAGTAATTACAATAGAATTTTCTAACGAATTTTCAACTTTAGCAAATGTTGAATCTACTTTTTTAAAATGTAAAACTTCTCCGTTATAAAATCTTCCAATAGAACCAATTCCTAAACCTTTACCCGCTTTTAAAATATCCATACCCCAATCACTTTTCTCGTGATAAGAATCGAATCCATCTAAGCCAATTTTTGAAAGCACCATGGTATCAGTTACTTTTCCGAAAATATCAATTGCATTTCGCCAGTCTAAATACATTCTATAACCAACTTTACTACTTTCCCACCCCGGTCCTTCATATCTAATAAACCAAGAATGATCGGTATGTTCTGCAGGTACTTTAACTTCGGTTACATTTTTAAAAGTACCACCTATATACTCTCTACCTTCCCACTTTCCTCCTTCTTTTATAGAGATTTCAGCGTATGCTTTTAAAGCTTCTTGTTCTTTAACAACCTCAGGTTCAACAGTTGTTTTTTTGTCTTGATTTTTACAAGCTACAACGCTAATTAATAATAAAGCTGAAATGATTTTTATTGTTTTCATTTATTGAAATTTAAATAATATTCTAATTTTAATTTAAAGTTTTACTTAAAAAATTTGTGATATACTCAACAGTTTTATCAAACCAAGGATGAAATAACCAAAAAGTATGTGGACTTTTTTCTATTGATTCTACTTGGCTATAAATACCATATTGATCTAAAATTTTTATCATATCATCTCGTCCCGCAAGAAATCGAGGGTATTGACTTCCAATAAACAATATTGGAGGTGTATTCTCATTTGTATGCGTTAAAGCTGAAGCATCTTTCCAAATTTCAGGAATTTCTTCGTAGCTACCTCCTAACCATAATCCAGCAACTACATCTTCTTTAGATTCCGGATGTTTGAAAGCCAAAACACCATCTAAATCAATAATTGCCTGCACAGCAGAAGACTGATTATAACTGTTTTCAGTTTCTTCAAATACACTATTATTATTTGTTGTTCCAATTAAAGCCGCCATTTGCCCTCCTGAGGAACATCCTAAAACAGCAACTTTTTTCGTATCAATGTAAAACTCGGAAGCATTTGCCTTTATAAACTGTATGGCTCTTTTTATATCATAAATTCCTTCAGGAAAAATTGCTTCTATAGATAACCTGTATTCAACTGTAAAACAGGCATATCCTTTAGAAGCAATTTTTTGAGCTAATGGCTCCATATGAGATTTATTACCAGATTTCCAACCGCCACCATGAACTAATATAACCGCTGGTTTTAACTGCTCACTTTTATTGTAAAAAGCATCTAAATGTAATTTCCGCTCCCCTATTTCTTTATAAATAATCTCTCTTTTTTTAATTACATTTTGACACAATTGAGGGTTAACAATTTCAATTTGTGGAAAATTCTTTTTATACTTTTCAAAAGATCTATGTACTGTATAACTTGTATCAACAGGTATAATTTCTTGTGAAAAAATAATACTCGAAACCAAAATAAAAACTATAAAAAAACCCTTTTTTGTTTTCATTATTTAAATTTAAACAAATCTTCAAAAACTTAAAGTGTTCAATTATTAAAATTCAAAAGCTCCTAAATCTGGTGCACCTCCATTAAAAGGTAAACCTACATCTATTCCTTTATCAATTAAATCGCTTCCAGCATTTAAATGAAAGAAAGTAACATCTGGTAAACTACCATCTGCATTTCTAGCGTTTAATAATTGACTATAATCTAAACTTTTAAAATCATCTGCATCTACTGTTATACCATCTTGCCAACTATTGTTTGTTACATCAAGCGTTGTTGCATTAATACTTCCAAAATCACCTAAAACGTTGCTATTTTTAATGGTTAGTTTTTCTAGCGGATTGGTATTGCTAAATGAGTAATTTTTTCCATTATCAAATGCAGAACAATTATAAATAGTGACATCTCCTCTATTGCTGTTATGATCAAAACCATCAAATCCATTTCCAACAGCTATACAATTAGTATAAACAGCGTTATGTTTTAAATCTTTATTATCACTACCACCAGTTTTAAAACCATTACCATCTCCACCACTTACACTACCATCTTTTAAGAAACCATTATCTATTGCCCAACAGTTTTCATAAGTTGTGGTAATATTGTCATTACCTCTCATATAACCATCCCATCCATCATCTAAATTTTGCCAAGCTCTACAACCAATAAATTTATTATTGGTACCTGCATCTAATTTACAAGCAAACCCATCAGCATTTTCTAAACTGGAATCAGCATTGTAAAATGAATCACAATTTAAAATAGTATTGTTTGATGCTCCATTCCCAATTTGGAGTCCGGTATCAGAATTTTCACTAAACGTACAAAATTCAATTAAATTATTGTTTCCTTTTATATACATACCGTTATCTCCTGCTCCATAAACATCAATCCCTTTAATGTGCCAATTATTACCGTCTAGTTGTATTCCTCTGTTTGAAGAATTTTCTGACATAGAAGAAAAATCAAACTTTGGTCTTGTGTCATCTCCAGGATGCGCTAAAAGTGAAATTGCATTTGCTTCACTTCCATTATTATTAATATCAATTGTTGAATCAAACACATAATTGCCTCCGTGTACGTAAATTTTTTCACCAGGAACAGCATTTGCTATTGCAGTTAAAATTTCTTGTGAAGTACTAACTATAGTACCTTGAACTGAAGCTGTGTTTTCTCCTGTTTTAAATGTATAAGTTGCACTAATTGAAGAATTTACACCATCACTTGTTTCAATATGCCAGTAATAAATAGTATTAGGCTCAACAG
>NZ_JBFLKT010000354.1:0-16029 GCF_040883305.1 Lutibacter sp. | reverse complement strand
TTAGAATATGAGAATACTTACAAAACACAAATTGCAAGTGTACATCCAAATTATACTAAAAGTGCTAAAAACTTAATTCATTATATTGCACTTAGAAGTTTTGATAATGCTGTTTTTCAAGATAAATTAAGTAAAATAGGACTTCCAAATACTTCAAGTTCAGAAAGTAGCGTTTTACATAATTTACTTGTTTATAAAACAATAATTAACAGCTTATTAAACAATAATACTGTTGAAGAAACTCCAAAGCATTTAACAAAAAGCGAAAGTAAACAACTCTTAAAAAAACACGCCAACGCTTTGTTTGGTGAAATAGATAGAAACCGAAGAACTAGAATTCTGGTAACACAACCAACTATTGCAGCAGAAGATTCAAATTTCGCAAAAAACCTTACAGATTTAGGAATGGATTGTGCCCGTATAAATTGCGCACATGACACCGAAACCGTTTGGAGTAAAATTATTGCAAACACAAAACAAGCAAATCCGAATTGTAAAATTCTTATGGATTTAGGTGGTCCAAAATTAAGAACTGGTAAAATGAAACCTGGTCACAAAGTAATTCATATAAAACCAAAGCGAAATACTTTAGGTCAAGTTACAGTACCTGCAAAAGTTTGGTTAGCACCTTTTGGAATGCTTCCTCCAGAGAATACAGAAGTTGATGCCATTATTCCAGTAAATAAAAAATGGTTGCAAAAAACCAGAAAAGGATCTTATATCACTTTTTTAGACTCTAGAAATAAAAAATGCAAAATTACTATTGAAAGCAAAGAAGGTTTTGGAAGATGGGCTTCTTGCTCAGATTCTGCTTTTGTTACTACCGGAACACAATTAACAGTGTTTTTAGAAAAAAAATCGACTTCAGAAATTCATACAGTTCACGAAATATTACCTTTAGAAGAAGTGATATTTTTATTTGAAGGCGATACTTTAAAATTGAATAAAGCACCTATTTTAGGGGAACCTAATAAATATAATGAAACTGGAGATTTAATTGAGGTTGCGCATATTTCGTGCACGCTACCTCAACTATTTGATAAAGTGAAAAAAGGGGAGTTAATTTATTTTGATGATGGTAAAATTGAAGGAATTATAGAAAAAATTGAAACAGATTTTTTACTGGTTAAAATTACCAATGCCAAAAAAAAGGGAAGCAAACTGAAAGCCGATAAAGGAATTAACCTTCCAAATAGTGATTTAGGCATTAATGGTTTAACAGAAAAGGACAAAGAAGATTTAAAATATATTGCCAAAAATGCCGATGCTGTAAATTTTTCTTTTGTAAACTCTAAAAACGATGTTGAAGATTTACTAAACGAATTTAAAAAAATAGAAGCTAACTTAAGCATTATTATAAAAATTGAAACAAAAAGAGCATTTAAAAACTTACCTGGTATTTTATTAAAAGCAATGGAAAACTACCCTATTGGAGTAATGATTGCACGTGGAGATTTAGCCATTGAAACTGGTTGGAAAAATTTTGCCGTAATTCAGGAAGAAATTTTACGGATTTGTGAAGCTGCACATTTACCAGATATTTGGGCAACCCAAGTATTAGAAAATTTAGCAAAAAAAGGAATTCCAACACGTGCTGAAGTTACTGATGCTGCAATGTCTCAGCGTGTAGAATGTGTAATGCTAAATAAAGGCCCTTATATTGAAAAAGCAGTAAAAATGCTCGATAAAATTTTATGTAAAATGCAGTCCATTCAAAAGAAAAAAATGGCTGTTTTACCTAAATTAGAATTTTCTAAAGAGTTGTAAAAAATTTAGACAACCTTTTTTTAATAAAACCTACAAAAAAACTCCTTAAATTTCTTTAAGGAGTTTTTACTATTATTAGATTCCTGTTTTCACAGAAATGACAGTTTTTAGTCTATTTGTAAACTTCTTTTACAAAAGCTTCATAGTTTAATTCTTTTACTTTAAAAGTAATTTTTTCTTTGTAAAAGGCAAGTAATTTTTGACTTACTAATTGTTCTTGCAAACGCTTTGCTTCGTCTTGATTACTTAAAACTCTTTGAACAATATCATCCAATTCTTTTTCTTCTGGATTTAATTGACCGTATTGTGCCATTTGTGCTTTTACAAAACCTTTTGTAAAGTCTTTCAACTCTTCAAAATCAAGTTTTATGTCGTTATCTTTTAAAACTTTTCCTTCAATTAATTGGTAACGTAAACCTTTTTCAGATTTTTCGTATTCTTCTGAAGCTTGTTCTGCAGAGATTGGTTTTTCACCAGCTACTGCTAACCATTTTTTCAAAAATTCTGCAGGTAAATCAAATTTTGTATTTTCTACTAAATATTCAGTTACTGCATTTAATAATTGTTGGTCTGCCTGCGTTTGAAATTGCTTTTCAGCATCTTCTTTTATTTTTTCTCTTAGTTCTTCTTCAGATTTTACAACATCTGGCCCAAAAACTTTATCAAATAATTCTTGATTAACCTCAGCAAGTTCAGTTACATTAATCTCTTCAATTGCAAACGTTAATGGAATATCTAAATCGTGAATTTCTTCGTGATTTAAACCTAAAGCTCCCATTAATTTATGATCATCATCGAATAAACCTTTTGAATTTAATTCAATAACATCTCCAACTTTAGCACCAATAAATTTCTTTTGATTTACTTTTCCTTTTATAGAAGCTAATTCTATTGTAGATTTTTTATCTATTCCTTTTTCTTCATTAGTAAAAGTACCAGCAATATTTACACCTGCTGAAACAACTTCTTTAGGAACAATTTTACCAAAACGTTTTTGGATATTTTCAACCTCTTTATCTAATAATTCTTTATCTGCAACAATATTGTATTGTGTAATTTTCTTTTTTGCTTCTAAATCAACATCAAATTGAGGAGCCAACCCTAATTCAAATTCAAAAGAATAATCTTCTTTATCCCAAGAAAAATCATCTTGCATTTTTGGTAATGGATTCCCTAAAATATCTAATTTTTCTTCAACTAAATACTTGTTTAATGACTCTTGTAAAAGTTTATTTACTTCATCAATCATTATAGATTTTCCGTACTGTTTTTTTACCATTCCCATTGGAACTTGTCCTTTTCTAAATCCTGGAATGTCTGCTTTTTTACGGTAATCTTGTAAAATTTTCTCTACATTTTCTTGGTAATCAGCCGCTGAAATTTCAACTTTTACCACTGCATTTAATGCATCAACACTTTCTTTTGTAATATTCATTTTATGTTGTTTTTATCTTAAATCATTCAAAATTGGGTGCAAAAGTACTACTTTTTACGTACTTGACAAATATTTAACCCGTTCAAATTCAACTATTTTTGCTTATCTTCATTTAAAAACGAATACAATATAGATTGAAATATAGATAGTAGCACACTAAATAATAATGCTGTCCAAAATCCAGAAACTTCAAAACTAGTACCAATTAAATAATCTGCTAGCAAAATAATTACAGCATTTATAACTAATAAAAAGAGTCCTAAAGTTACAATGGTTGCTGGAAGTGTAAAAAATACTAACAAAGGCTTTACCGTAACACGTAATAATCCTAAAACTACTGCTACTATTATTGCACTTGTATATCCTTGAATTTCAACTCCTGGTAAAAAGCTTGCTAAAACTACAACTGCAATTGCAGTTAAAAGTATTCTTAAAATTGTTTTCATATGGTTAAATTTATAATGAGCTATAAATTTAACCATAATTATGCCAATTATTTAGTTAGTTTAAAAAAGTGACAACTTCTGTATAAAACTGTGTTGGATTTTCGGCGTGCAACCAATGTCCTGCATTTTTGACAGTTACAATTTTAGCTTTTGGGAAATGAGCTTCTATTAGACCTATTTCATTTTCCGTAATATAATTAGAGTTTTCGCCACTTAAAAATAAGGTGTCACCATCAAATTCTGTAAATGAAGGCAATGCTGCTCCAACTTCACTATTGTTTGCAGTTAAACTTTGTAAATTAAATCTAAAAGCATAGGTGTTTTTTGATTTTCTGTAAACATTTTTTAACAAAAACAACAAAATTCCAGGGTCTTTAATATATATTTTTAAAGTGTCCTCAATTTTACTTCTGGTATTTTGAATTTCAAAATTTACCGCATTTAAAGCTGCTAAAATTTGCTGATGGTGTGGTTTATAATATTTAGGACTAATATCTGCAACAATTAATTTATGAACATATTCAGGAAAAGTGACTGCAAAAAGCATGGCTACTTTCCCTCCCATTGAATGACCGAGTAGGTTTACTTTTTCTAAATTATGATGTTGTATATATTTAAACAAATCTTCAACAAGCAATTCATAATCAAAATCGTACGCATGAAAACTACGTCCGTGGTTACGTTGATCTATTAAATGGACTTCAAAATTTTTGGCAAATTTATTTGCCAAGGACTTCCAATTGTCACCCATTCCAAAATAACCATGTAAAATAAGTAAAGGCGCTCCAGTTCCTAAAATTTTTGAATGTAGAATCATGTAGTTTTTGGTTGTAAATTTTAAACTTTTCGACTCAATTTATATTTATACATATTAATTACATTTTCCAAGCCTAAATACAACGATTCTGTTATAAGTGCGTGTCCAATAGAAACTTCCAATAAATTTGGAATATTTTCTGCAAAAAACTGAATATTGTCTAAACTTAAATCGTGACCAGCATTTATTCCCAACCCAAGTTCTGTAGCTAAAAGTGCACTTTTTGTATATGGTATTATGGCGTCTTTGTTTCCTAAAGTATATTGTGTGGCAAAATCTTCGGTGTACAATTCAATTCTGTCTGCTCCTGTTTTTGCAGCGGCTTCAATTAATTTAAAATCGGTATCTATAAAAACCGAGGTTCTAATTCCTTTTGATTTAAATTCTGCAATAACTTCTTGTAAAAATGCTTGATGTGTTATAGTATCCCAACCAGCATTTGATGTAACTGCATCAACAGCATCTGGTACCAAAGTAACCTGCGTAGGACGAATTTCCAGCACCATATCCATAAATTTCTGAATTGGGTTTCCTTCAATATTAAATTCTGTAGTCACAATTTTTTTTAAATCATACGCGTCTTGATAACGGATATGACGTTCATCTGGTCTTGGATGAATTGTAATTCCCTCGGCTCCAAAATCCTGAATATCAGAAGACACCTTTACAACATTTGGAAAATCTCCACCTCTTGAATTACGCAAAGTAGCTATTTTATTTACGTTTACACTTAATTTTGTCATTGCTAAAATCTTTAAAATTTAAAAGAATGGCAAATTTACGAAGTAATACCAATTTAACATCAAAATGTAGTAAATAAATAGTTTTCCTGAAATTAATTCAGCATAGGTACTTTTAATTTGTTATTGTTTAAAAATGACATCATAATAAATGATGTGCTAAATTTTTTTCTTCAATTATTCAAAAAAAATTTAATTAATTTATATGCCATTTTAAAATTAAATTGAGATTAGAATATGTTTTTGGTTTTATTTTTGATTAATTTGTAGTATAATAGCAAACATTATGGAAACCGCCCCATTTATATTAAAAGAATTTAAGCCTCTTACATTTGATAGTAAGATTGCAGACGTTAAATTACTTTTTAAAGAAACTGCTTTTTCTCATTTTCCTATTGTAAAAAATAATGAGCTTATTGGTTTAATTTCAAAAATTGATATTGATGCAATTGATGCAGATGAAAAAAAATTAGAAGACTTTAGTTATTTAATTAATTTGTTTTTTGCTGAACAATCGGAAAATTTACTAGAATTAATTAAAATTTTTGCGGCTAATGAGACCAATTTAGTTCCTGTAATTAAAGAAAATAATACTTATTTAGGTTATTTAGACTTAATCGATATTTTACATGTTTATAACGAAACGCCTTTTTTAAATAATGAAGGTGTTGTTTTAGTGCTAGAAAAAGAAATTCAAGATTTTTCATTTAGTCAAGTTTGTCAAATTGTGGAAACTAATAACGGAAAAGTATTAGGACTTTTTATTTCTGAAACTTCTGGTGCCCTTGTAAAAATTACCCTTAAATTTAATGCACAAGAAATAAACGAAATTATACAAACATTTAGACGCTATAACTACAGTGTGCTTTCAAAACACAAAGAAGATTTTTATCTAGAAGACCTTAAAGAAAGGTCTGATTATTTACAAAAATACTTAAACATTTAAGGATGAAAGTTGCTATTTACGGTCAGTATTTTAAAATTGAGGATGCACAATATGTTGAAGATTTATTTCAAATATTAACCAATCACAATATAGAATTTGTAATTGAGCGTAAATATTACAAACATCTTAAATCGAACCTTAATATAGATAAATACAACACTTTTTCATCTTATAGAAAATTAGACAATACCTTTGATTTTATGTTTACCATTGGAGGTGATGGTACAATTTTAAGAGCTGTTACCTTTATTAGAGCTTCTAATATCCCAATAGTTGGTATTAATACTGGTAGATTAGGCTTTTTGGCAACTATTCAAAAAGAAAATATTTTTAATGCCGTTGAATTGTTGCTAAAAAAAGAATACGTGTTAAAAGAACGTTCTTTATTAAGCGTTTCAACTTCACCAAAAATCACTAGTTTGAGTTCGCTAAATTTTGCTTTAAACGAAGTTTCTGTAAATAGAAAAAATACTGCTTCTATGATCACTATTAAGACTTTTTTAGATGATGAATTTTTAAATTCTTATTGGGCGGATGGGCTAATTATTGCAACTCCAACAGGTTCTACAGGTTATTCTTTAAGTTGTGGTGGTCCCATTATTACTCCGCAAGCTAAAAGTTATGTACTTACACCAATTGCGCCTCACAATTTAAATGCCAGACCATTGGTGATTCCAGACGATACAAAAATAACGTTTACAGTTAGCGGAAGAGAAGATCAGTTCTTTCTATCTTTAGATTCTAGAATTAAAACCATTAATAACAACACGGAAATTACTGTTAAAAAAGCAGATTTCAACTTAAAAATGGTGCAATTTAAAGACCAAACCTTTTTAAAAACACTGAGAGAAAAATTACTTTGGGGACAAGATACTCGCAATTAATAGTACATTAATTACAAAAAGTTAAATTACAGCTTCAACAATAATTTCACGTATAAACAGTTTATCAAAAAAGACATTGTTAAACTTCTATAAGCGAGTATATTTATTTATATTTGCACGCCGTTTTATGTATGAAAAAAAATATTCTACTTATTGCATTTATCTGTATCACAACAACTTCCGTTGCCCAAATTCACGAAATTGGAATAATGGTAGGTGGTAGTAACTATATTGGAGATATTGGTTCAGAATATTATATTAACCCAAACAGTTTTATGGGAGGTGTAATTTATAAATGGAATGTAAACCCTAGAATTTCATATAGAGGCACTTTTGCATTTACACAACTAAAAGGCGATGATGCAAATGCAACTAATCAAGAACGTTTTAACAGAGGTATAAACTTTAAAAACAGCTTAAAAGAACTGGCTATAGGTCTAGAATTTAATTATTTTGAATATAATTTAGACGATTTCAGAAAAACCAAAACACCTTATTTATTAGTTGAAATAGCTGCATTTAATTATAAAACAATAGTGAGCGGCACAGATGAGTCTAATTATGAATATGAAACAAACACCTCTTTTGCAATTCCTTTTGGAGTTGGCTATAAAACTAAACTATTCGGCGATTTTGCAATAGCCATAGAGCTTAAAGCGCGCTATACTTTTGTAGATGATCTAGATTTTAATAATGATGAAATAGATTCTTTAAAATTTGGAAACCCAAATAGTAATGATTGGTATATTTTTAGTGGTTTTAATTTAGTGTATACTTTTGGAAGACCACCTTGTTATTCAACACCCTATTAATGGAAGCTTTAAAAAACAGCATATTAAAAAATAAGGTCCCAGCACATATAGCCATAATTATGGATGGCAATGGTAGATGGGCAAAACTTAAAAATAAACCGAGAATCTTTGGACATAAAAATGGTGTAAATTCTGTTCGAGAGACTATTGAAGCTTGTGGGGATATTGGTGTAGAATACTTAACATTGTATGCTTTTTCTACCGAGAATTGGAACCGTCCAAAATTGGAAGTAAAAACATTAATGGCGTTATTGGTTTCTTCCCTCAAGAAAGAGTTGAAAATTCTTCAGAAAAATAATATCAAGTTAAACACTATTGGAAATATTAACGATTTACCAAAAAGTGCCCAAAAAGAACTTAAAGAAGTTATTGAAAAAACAAAAAACAACACCGCTTTAACCCTAACTTTAGCTTTAAGTTATGGATCGAGAGACGAAATTGTTAATGTTATCAAAAATATATCAAAAAAAGTTGTTAATAATGAACTTCAGATTGAAGAAATTAATGAAAATATTATAAATAATCATTTATATACGTTTTCTTTGCCTGATGTTGATTTTTTAATTCGCACAAGTGGAGAACAAAGAATCAGCAATTTTTTATTGTGGCAAATAGCGTACGCCGAATTGTACTTTACAAATACACTTTGGCCAGATTTTAAGAAAGAAAATCTGTTTAATGCAGTTTTAGAATATCAAAATAGAGAACGAAGGTTTGGAAAAACCAGTGAACAAATTGAAAAAATAAATGAATAATTTAAAAATAGCCCTTTTACTTTTTACCATTATTTTGAGTTTTAACTCGCTAAATGCGCAAGAAGAAAAAAACAACAACGATAAAAATGTCGAAATAAAAAATAGTGAAATTGTAAATGATACTATTAAAAAAGACACTATTCCGCCAGTTGTTTTAAATACAGAATTTGTAAAAGATAGCTCTTACGAACTTGGAGGAATTACCGTTAAAGGTCTTCAAAAATTCGAAGAACAAACCGTTAAGGTATTTACTGGTTTAAAAGATGGTCAAGAAATTAAACTTCCTGGAGATAAACTAACAAGTGCCATAAAAAAATTATACGAAACCAAACAATTTAGCAACGTAGAAGTCTATATTTCTAAAATAGATGGAACTACTGTTTATTTAGAATTTGAAGTTGAAGAATTACCGCAACTAAATGATATTACTATTAGTGGTGTAAAAACAAGCAAAGCAAAAGAACTTCAAAAAGATGCCGAATTAAAAAAAGGAGCTATGGTAACAGACAATTTAATTGTTACCACAACAAACTATTTTAAAAAGAAATACCAAGAAAAAGGATTCTTAAAAACCAAGGTTTCTTTAGATACAAAAAAAGATACTTCTGGGGTAAATATAGTTAATATGCTCGTGCATATTGATAAAGGTGAAAAAGTAAAAATTAAAAATATTACTTTTGAAGGTAACGAAGCTTTTACTTCTAAAAAGCTTAGAAAGGCAATGAAAAATACCAAAAAGAAAATGCTTGGTAGGTTTTGGAAAGGATCTAAATATATAGACGCCGACTTTAAAGAAGATCTTGAAAATATTATTACAACGTACAGTGAAAAAGGGCACAGAGATGCTAGAGTTACAGACCATTCTCTTACTTGGAATGATGATAATACACTAAACTTAAACCTTAAAATTGAAGAAGGTAAAAAATACATTTTTGGTGACATTAAATTTATTGGAAACAGTAAATATACCGATGACCAACTACAACGAATTTTAAGAATTGAAAAAGGAGACACCTACAATGGTAAAGTTTTAAAAGAACGTGTTACAGGTGATGGTTCTCCAGATTCTGAAGATATTTCTACTGTTTACCAAAATAATGGCTATTTATTTTCACGTGTTTTACCTGTTGAAACAAGAGTAAATAACGATTCTATTGATGTAGAAATTAGAATTTACGAAGATCAACAAACAAGAATTAATAAAGTAACTGTTAATGGAAACGACAGAACTAACGACCACGTTATTTACAGAGAAATTACAACAAAACCCGGTTATTTATATAGTAAAGCAGATATAATTAGAACTATTAGAGAAATTGGTCAATTAGGCTTTTTCGATGCTGAAGCAATTACTCCAGATATTAGCCCAAACTTTACAGATAAAACAGTAGATATAGATTATACTGTTGCTGAAAAAGGTTCTAGCCAAATTGAATTGCAAGGTGGTTACGGTGGTGGCTCTTTTATTGGAACCTTAGGACTTTCATTTAATAATTTTTCTACACGTAATATCTTTAATAAAAAAGCATACAAACCGCTTCCAATGGGAGACGGACAAACTCTTTCTTTGCGTTTACAAAAAAGTAGGTATTATACAACTTCCAGTTTTTCTTTTACAGAACCTTGGTTAGGTGGTAAAAAACCTAGATCCCTATCGTTTTCAGTTTATAACTCTAAACAGTTTAGATATGATTATTTTACAAATAAAGTTGATAAAGACCAACGTTTAAATATTGTTGGTGCAACAATTGGTTTAGGACAACGGTTAAAATGGCCAGATGACTTTTTTACGCTCTCACAAAGTATTAGTTACCAATTGTACGACTTAAAAGATTATCCTATTTCTACTTTTTCATTTTCAACAGGAGAATCAAATAATTTAGCATACAATATTACTTTGGCAAGAAATTCTGCAGGTCCAAACCCGATTTTCCCAAAATCCGGGTCAGAATTTAGTATTGGAGCAAAAGTAACATTCCCATATTCTTTAGTCAATAATAAAGATTATGCAACCATAGAAGATCAGGAAAAATACCGATGGTTAGAATACTATAAAGCCAGTTTTAAAGGAAAATGGTACACAGCATTAACCAAAGATTTAGTTTTAATGACCAATACAGAGTTTGGAATATTAGGACATTACAATAAAAAGTTAGGAGATTCACCGTTTGAACGCTTTTTTGTTGGAGGAGATGGTATGGCATCATACCAATTAGATGGTAGAGAAACAATTTCTTTAAGAGGTTACGAAAACGGAAGACTTTCATCTATTCAAGGAGGTACAATTTACAATAAATTTCAAATGGAGGTTAGATACCCAATTACTCTAAAACCTTCAGCATCTATATATGCACTGGGTTTTGTAGAAGCCGGTAACTCATACGATGGATTTAAAAACTTTAACCCATTTCAACTAAAAAGATCTGCAGGTTTAGGACTTAGAATATTTATGCCAGCATTTGGATTATTAGGTATAGATTTTGCCCACGGATTTGATCCGTTACCTGGAGGAATAGAAAAATCAGGTTGGCAAACTCACTTTATAATAGGGCAACAATTCTAATGTAAATCTGTTATATTTGTAGATGAAACGAGCATGTTAAAAAATTTATTATTAAAGGTAATGACAAATAGCGAACAGCATGTGACCGTTAAAAAAAGATAATATAGACACATGAATTATAAATTGGCACGGTTTTTTCTAAAAACATATTAGTTATGACAAAAAAAGTTCTTTTATTTGCATTTTTAATTTTAGGGTTTTCAGCAATTGCACAAAAAGCTCAAAAGATAGGTTATATTGATATGGAGTATATTTTAGAAAATATTCCAGAATATCAAGAAGCGCAATCTAAATTAAATTCAAAAGCCTTAACATGGCAACAAAATATTGAAAAACAACAAAAAGAAATTGAAGCTTTAAAATCTGAATTAAATATTGAAAAAGCTTTAATGACGAAAGAATTAATTTTAGATAAAGAAGAAGATATTCAAATTAAAGAGCTAGAATTAAAAAAATTACAAGATTCCTATTTTGGAGTTGAAGGAGATTTATTTTTACTAAGACAACAATTGGTGCAACCAGTTCAGGATTTAGTTTACAATGCAATTCAAGATATTGCTGTAAAAAGAAAATACGATTTTGTTTTAGATAAATCTACCGATTTAATAATGTTGTACACAAATAAACAATATGACATAAGTGAATTGGTTATAAAAAGCATTACAAGAGAGAAAATGTTAGATGCTGCTAATGAAAAACGAAAAGGAAAAGATAGCAATATTGTAACTACCGAAAGTGATAATCAAGTAACAGAAGAAGTTGAAAAAAAATTAACTGATAGAGAAGCAAAAAAAGCTGAGTTACAGAAAAAAATAGAAGAAAAAAGAGCTTTACAATTAAAGAAAAGAGAAGATCTTAAAAAAGCTATAGAAGCTAAAAGATTAAAAAGAATACAAGATATAGAAGACGCTAAAAAAGCAAAGGAAGAAAAAAACAAGAATAATTAATTTAAATAACAAGAATAAAATGAAACAATTTAGAACTTTATTATTAATTGCAGTAATTACTTTAGGGTTTAACTCAGTTCAAGCTCAAACTAAAGTAGCGCATATAAGTACTGATTTATTATTAAGTCTTATGCCAGAAACTAAAACTTTAAATGCAGATTTAGAAAAATTAAGTAAAACTTATGAATCTGAATTAAAAGCAGAAAATGATAAACTAGAAGCTAAATTAAAAAAATATGAAGCTGAGGTAGGTTCTCAAACAGATGAGGTAAATCAACAAAGAAGTGTTGAAGTTCAACAAGACAGACAAAACTTATATCAAGCATCTCAAATTGCGCAACAAGATATTGCTAAAAAAAGAGATGACAAATTAAAACCAATATTAGAAAAAGCTAGAAAAGCTATTGAAGATGTTGCAAACGAACAAGGTTTTACATATGTGTTAGACGCATCAACTATTATTGTTGCAAATGGTACGGATTTATTACCAGCAGTTAAAACAAAATTAGGTATTCAATAAAACAAATTACTTATATCTATAAATTAAATCCCGCAAAAGCGGGATTTTTTATACATTTATAGTACAAAAAAATAGTATTTAACGTGAACAATCAACCTATTGGCTTATTTGATTCTGGCATTGGTGGAACTTCAATTTGGAAAGAAGTTATAAAACTATTACCAAATGAAAACTCTATATATTTATCCGATAGTAAAAATGCTCCCTATGGAGAAAAATCTTCTAAAGAGATAGTAGCTTTAGCTATAAAAAATACCGAAATCTTACTTTCTAAAGGCTGTAAGCTTATTATTGTTGCTTGTAATACTGCAACCACAAATGCTATAGATTATTTAAGAAAACACTACAACGTTCCTTTTATTGGGATAGAACCTGCTATAAAACCTGCAGCTTTATACAGTAAAACTGGTGCTGTTGGGATTTTAGCCACAAAAGGAACACTATCTAGTAAGTTATTTGAAAAAACCACCAGAGAATACGCAAAAAATATTACAACTATTGAACAAAAAGGCGCAGGTTTAGTGCCACTAATTGAAACTGGAAAAATAAATTCTACTGAAACCATCCAATTACTTGAAACCTATTTAAAACCAATGCTTCAATTTAATATTGATCATTTAGTTTTAGGCTGCACGCATTACCCCTATTTAATTCCCTCAATTAAAAATATTTTAGGACCAAACGTAAATATTATAGATTCTGGTGAAGCTGTTGCAAAACAAACAAAGACTGTTTTAGAAAAAAACAATCTATTAAATAAAATTGAAACAAACCCAAAACATCAGTTTTTTACCAATGGAAATAAAAAAGTTATAGAATCAATTTTACAACCTATTAATTTAGATCTTAGTATTAAACAACTTGATTTTTAACTGCGTTAGGGTTAGAATGGTTTGTTTGAGCTCTTTTTTTGTTGTTTTTACAACAAAAAAAGCGAGTAGTGATAACCTGACCCAAAGAGAAACGCCCAACTACTCTTTATACCACCCTGAATATTTTACGTAATTATTAGCAATTCTATCAATTTCACCTGATATTAATTCTTGACTAATGTCTTTTACTTTTTTAGCGGGAACACCTGCATAGATAGCACCAGATTCTACGTGAGTTCCTTTAGTTAAAACAGCACCAGCAGCAATAATGGAATTACTTTCTACAACACAATCGTCCATTACAATAGCGCCCATTCCAATTAAAACATTATCGTGGATGTTACAACCGTGCACCAAAGCATTGTGCCCAATAGAAACATTATTTCCAATATTTGTAGGGTGCTTCTTATAAGTTGCGTGGATTACTGCACCATCTTGTACATTTACTTTATTCCCTAATTTTATATAATGTACATCACCTCTTAAAACCGCATTATACCAAATACTACATTGATTTCCCATTTCAACTTCACCAATTATCACACAGTTTTCGGCTAAAAAACAATCATCGCCAAATTTTGGTTTGTTTCCGTTTAATTCTTTTATAATCATAATTTAAAAATGAATTCTATTAAATGTTTTAAAACATTCTATTTGTTTTGCCTCCTCTTTCGTTCCAGAATCTTCTGGATCCGAAACAACCAAAATTAAACCCTAAAGTAATTTGATGGTAACTGGCATCATCAAATAAAATTTCACCAGTTTGTTTTGTGTAGGTATAAGAAAACATATACTTTTCGAAATTAACACCTACAATTGGCGTTAAATAATTTAATTGATTTGTATCTGTTGTATCAAAACCTCTTCTGTATGAAAATGCAGCCCAAAGTTTTGCAGTTGGTAATTCTTTATAAACTTTCATATTAAAATCCACGAATTTTTCGTTGGTTCTTTCAATAAATTGAATCATTACAGAAGGTTCAAACTCAATGGTTTTTCTGTTTTTATAATAATCGAAATAATATCCAAAAGAAAGTAAATACCTTCTAAGATTTAACGATTCATAATCACTATTGTATAAATTTCTAGCATTCAACATTAAATTTTTCACTGTTAAATAGCCAAAAAAGTCCACATCATGATATGCCATACTAAAATCGGCATTAAAATAACTTTCACTCTGGACAATTTGAGAAATTACAGGATCTGGTATATCAAATGAAGATTCGTCAAGCTTATTACTAACCATCATCATAGACAGTCCAAAAGATAGTTGTTTGTAATCTTCTATTCTTCCTAAATCTAAATGGTAAGCATAGGTTGCTTGAACCCCTTGCTGGCTATGATAACCGTTTTTATCATTAAAAATAACCAATCCTAGACCTGCTTTTTCACCAAATTTAGCATGAATATTTAATGTTTGTAAAGACGGTGCGTCTTTTATTCCACTCCATTGATTTCTCGCTGTTAACCTCACATTACCACAATCTCTAAATCCGGCTGCGGAAGGATGCACCAAAAATACATTGTCCGATAAATAATCTGAATATATTGGCAGTGTCTCTTGCCCATAACTAAACGACAAACACAAAAGAAAAAGTATTGAAAGAAATTTATTTTCTAGAATCATCCCCATTAATAAGCATCAAATATATAATATTATACTGAAATAATTTATAAGAAAATCATTCTTCTGAATTCAATTCGAATAATGAAAGTATTTTTTTGTTTTGATGAACGTTTAAACCTATTATTAACTTAATTTTTAAAAAATTTAGTACTTTAATAGGGTTCCAAACAGAAAATAAAACGTTTTTCTAACGTTACAGATTTTAACCAAAATATGTACATCTTAAAAAACAATATAAAACAATAATTATGAGATTTCTATTTTTCGAATAGCGATAATTACTATTAAACCTTAGAAATAGTAAAAATTAGGTGAGTATGTTGCGTATTGGCGTGTATTATAAAAACACACGCCTTAAATACGCTTAGCAAATTAAACATCAACACCTTCTTATGGTGAATCATGCTTTTTCATAGCTTTTTTTAAAAAAAATCAATTAGAGTATATTTAAAATTTCTATTTTTAAAGTTCTATATTCTCTTATAAAAATTAAATATTGTTCTCTATACAATTCATGTTGGTTAACATAATGCATATCCCAAGGAATATCCATACATTCTATTACGTTTTCATTTTTATTCTTGAAATCATAAAACAAGCTTAATAAATAATTATTTTCCTCTTTTTTGTTCAGCAATTCTGAATTAAAAATATTTTTAAATTGCGATATGCGAATTAGTTTACTTAAATAATTTAATTCTTTTCCAATAAATTCAAAATGTTCAATCCAATTATCTAACTCAATAGATTGCTGGCGTATGGTTATTTCCTCATCCGTTTGACTATAAAATAATGGCATATGAAACAGCTATTTATAATTAATATTAAGGAAATATTCCTCTTTGAATATAGGCTTGTTCAATACGTTCAATAGCAATAATATATGCTGCCATTC
>NZ_JBFLKT010000353.1:0-3750 GCF_040883305.1 Lutibacter sp. | reverse complement strand
TGTGATACCCAACAATTACCAAATTATATCTTTTAAGTTTTGTAATTAATTCATATAAATTAGAAGCTGAAACTACATCAACATTTGTGTAATTTCGTAACATTTCAACAAAAGGTTCATTATCGCTATCACCTAATTTCACATAAGCAACCCGCTTTTTATCCAAATTTTGAATTGGAAATACAAGTGATTCATTTTTTAATAATGTAATAGAATTTTCTACTAATTTTCTATGAATTAACTCATCTTCAACAGTATTTAAGTCTTCTAATAAATTAACAGTTTCAATTGGTTTGTAATTATTTAAACCTGCCCAATATTTTGTTTTTAATATTTTTTTAACCGATTCATCTAACCGTGCTTCTGTTAACTCTCCCGTATCTAATGCTTCTTTAAATCTTAGTACAGTTTCAGGGATATTTAAAGGAACATCTAACAAATCGTTTCCTGCAAGTATCGCCGCTAAATTTATTTCTTCAGGAGAATCAAAATTCGCAGAAGCCTTCATATTTAGTGCATCTGTAATAATTAATCCTTTAAAACCCATTTCTTCTTTTAGCAAACCTGTAACTATCTTTTTAGACAAAGATGAAGGTAAACTTTCGTTTGATTCTAACTCTGGCACACTTAAATGTGCTACCATAACACTTCCTAAACCAGCTGCAAAATTTTTTCTATAAGGATACAATTCTACAGAATCTAAACGCTTTTTTGTAAAATCTACCGTTGGTAATGTATGATGCGAATCTGTTGCAGTATCACCGTGTCCGGGAAAATGCTTTGCACTTGCCAACACATTTTTACTTTGAAGACCCAATGTAAATGCAGTACTTTTATCAGCCACATTAACATGATTTTCACCAAAAGAGCGGTTTCCTATTATTGGATTATCAGGATTTGTATTTACATCTACCACAGGAGCAAAATTCATATGAATTCCCAAACGTTTGCAATGTTTTCCAACTTGAACGCCAAAGGCAGTAATTAAAGAATTATCTCTAACAGCACCCAAAGTCATATTCCAAGGAAAACGATAGGTATCTTTTAGCCGCATATTTAAGCCCCATTCTCCATCAATTCCTATAAGTAAGGGGATTTTTGACTGCGACTGGTATTTATTTGTTAGTTCTGCCTGTTTTAATGGAACATCTTGAAAAAAAATAAGCGCACCAATATGATACTTTTCAATTAATCCAGAAATAAACTTTTCGTGCTTCTCATCTTTATTAGAATAGGCAGCAACCATAAACAACTGACCAATTTTTTCATCAATTGTCATGTTATTTAATAAAGTATCAACCCATTTTTGTTGTGCTAAAGTATCTTTAACCAATAATGGGTCAGCACTTTGAGCATTTAAAAAAGGGCCACAGAAAATTAAAGCTATTAAAACTGTTTTTTTTATCATTTATAAAAAATAGATATAATTTATTATGAAACTAATGTACCAAAAAGCGTTTGTGCCAGCTCTTGTCTGCCGTAACTTCCCAATTATTTTCAAATTCACCTTTAGAAGTAACCATATTATTAAAGACAATGGTATTTGCAGTAATTTTTTGTTGTTTGGCATATTTTTGAAAATCTGCCATAGATACAACATTAATATTGCTATTATCTTTAAACGAAATATTTAATTTATTTGTCAAATCTACTGAAAAATCTTTCTCTAAACTTTTAATTAAATTTACAGATGCATCAATAGAACAACCCGAAACTTCATTAAAATTTTCATCAACTGCCAAAATAACAAACTGGTTATATTTAATACAGAATGAAGCCTTTAAATGATCTCCGTGACGTAACCAGTTTTCAATAAAATTGGTTGTTTTTCCTTTAATTATTTCAACTTCATTATTAGAAAATGCTCTGCTAGATTGGTAAATCCAAACTCTTGCATTTTTATCTAAATCATCAAACTTAATGAACATATTTATAATTTTTTATTGAATTTATTTTGCAAATCTTCCAAAGTGTTTTCTTTTTTATTAAAGAATGTTTTTTCTTTAATTTGGGTCAAAACTTTTTTTGTATAAAGTGGAAAATCCGCATTTTGAATCCAAGAATAATATCCTTTGTCTTTCCTTAAAATATCAGCAACTTTTTGCCCTTTATACTTTCCGAAGGTAAATATTTCTTCATCGTCTTCATTAAACATAATGAAACCAGCAAAATCTGCTCTTTTATTATGTGTTGAGTATTCATTTAAAAAATTGACATCATTTTCTAAATCGTCGTATTTTTCTAACTGGGCTTTTAAAATTTCGTATGTTGCGAGTGTATCAGCCTCAGCAGAATGTGCGTTTTCTAAATCTTTATCGCAATAAAATTTATAACCTGCACTTAAGGTTCTTTCTTCTTTTTTATGAAAAATCACCTGTACATCAATCGCAACTCTATTATTCATGTCAAAATTAACTTTAGCTCTCAACATTTCTTCGGCAAGTAAAGGAATATCGAACCTATTGGAATTAAAACCTGCCAAATCGCAGCCATCAATTATTTTGCTTACTTCGGCTGCCAACTCATTAAAAGTAGGTTCTGTAACAACTCTTTCGTTTGTAATTCCGTGAATATCTGATGCTTCTTTTGGTATTTCCATTTCAGGATTTACCAGCCAAGTTTTACTTTCCTTATTTCCGTTTGGAAATACTTTTAATATAGAAATTTCTACAATTCTATCTTTTGCAATGTTAATTCCTGTTGTTTCTAAATCGAAAAAAATAATTGGTTTTGTTAAATGTAATTCCATAGTTATTTTAAAAATATATTAAGTTGTAAATATACAATTTGTAATTTACGATTTTAGGAATATACCCATCGTTTTTTCATACTTTTTAACAAATATTTAATGATTGTGACTTAAAAATAATTTGGCATTTCTGCCTATGAAGTTATTTTTAAAAATATGATCTTACAATTTAGATTCTGTATTCTTAATAGTTATTCAGTTTCCAATTGTGCTTTATAATTTTCAATTTCAACCTTATATTTTTCAGGTAATTCCGGAGCTTCAAAATTGTATTGTTTTAAAGTGTTTAAAATAGTTTCTCCAACCAATAAACGAGCCGTTGGTTTATCGTCTGCTGGGATTACAAACCAAGGTGCGTGTTCTTTTGAAGTTTTATTTAATAGATCTTGATAACAAAACTGGTAGGTATCCCAAAGTTTACGTTCTTTTAAATCTCCCGGA
Source organism: Lutibacter sp. (assembly GCF_040883305.1). Classification (GTDB taxonomy): domain Bacteria; phylum Bacteroidota; class Bacteroidia; order Flavobacteriales; family Flavobacteriaceae; genus Lutibacter. The sequence continues at coordinate 560 of NZ_JBFLKT010000353.1, read as the reverse complement.
GAAAATTTCCAATTTTTTTGTTTTAAACGCAATCTTCGTAATAACCTGTTTTTCTGTTCTTCCTTTGAAAGGTTTAAAAAGAATTTTAAAACAATTGTACCATTGTCAACTATGTGTTTTTCAAAATTGTTGATTTCTTCCATTCTTTTGTTGTAAAAATCATCATTGAGATCATCTAAACTTTTAACTGAAGGAATATTTTCTCCAAAAATATATTCAGGATGCACACGTGTTACCAAAACATTTTCGTAATGTGTTCTGTTAAAAACACCTATTTTACCTTTTGCTGGCAATGCAATATAATGGCGCCATAAATAATCGTGTTTTAATTCTAATGCTGTTGGTACTTTAAAACTATGCACTAGAACACCCTGGGCATTTACGTTTTTAAAAACTTCTCGAATTAAACTATCTTTCCCAGATGTATCCATTCCTTGTAAACAAATTAGAACTGCATATTTTCCTTCTGCATACATTGCTTCTTGAATTTTACTAATTTCTTTCCGAAGCTCTTTTAATTTCTTTTTAGCATTTTTATCTACTTCTTTAGTCTCTTTTTC
>NZ_JBFLKT010000033.1:0-11348 GCF_040883305.1 Lutibacter sp. | reverse complement strand
TGTATCACATGAAACAAACATAGTAGCTCCTGTGATAGCAAATATTAAAAATTTTATATATTTCATAATAACTATTTTCTTTGATTAAAAATTAACGTTCAAACCAACTGATATGGTACTAAACAATGGTGTACCCGCTCTTTGAGCACCATACGATTGTGGACTATTATTACTATCGATAAATTCTGGATTAAAACCATGATAATCATCAGAAGTAATATACAATAAATTCTGACCAGTCGCATAAAGCCTTAACGATCCTAGTCCTAATTTTGAAACTGCGTCATCTGGAAAATTATAACCAATGTTTACGTTTCTCAATGAAAAATAACCTGCACTCATAACTATATCATTTGTTTGAACTCTTGGCTGCAAGAATGAAGCATCAGATATAATTCCAGCATCAACAACAGCTTGCTCATCGGTAGTTGCACCGTTCCATTGTGAGAAGAAATACTGATCACCAACGTTTCTTACTTCAGCACCTTGACTTCCTTGAATCATAAAAGAAAAATCAAAATCTCCATATTTAAAATCATTTGATAAACTCCAAATTATTTCTGGATAAGGGTCTCCTAAAATAGTCTTATCACCATCAGTAATTAAACCATCACCGTTCAAATCTTTAACGATAACATCTTCTGATGTTCCGTTAATTGGAAGCCAAGGTGAATCCCAATATTCATTTGCTAATTCCTTATCTACAACATATCCATAAAAAGAAGAGATAGGATTACCAACAGAATTTATCCATTGTGAATTTCTACCAAATCCATCTTCTGTCAATGCTCCATCAGACTCACCGTAATCAAGTAATTCATTTTTGTTAGTAGAGGCTATTAACGTAGTGTTCCAAGAAAATTTCTCATTACTAACATTTCTGGTTCTTAATTCAAATTCCCATCCACTATTCTCTACTTTTCCTAAATTCACGATACCATTATTAAATCCTGTAACATAAGACACAGGATTGTTTAGTAATAACTGGTCACTTGTTCTTATATAATAATCTAATGAACCTGAAATTTTACCATTTAAAAAACCAAAATCTACACCAGGGTTAAGCTCCTCTGAAGCTTCCCATTGTAATAATAGATTCGCAATATTCTTAGGAGATACACCTGCCGAAATACCTCCATTAGTAATAGCATTAGTATTATCTAATTGTGCTAAATAAGGCCATGCGTTCACCAAATCATCTCCTACATTAAAGTTCTCAGCACCTGTAAGACCATAACTAATTCTAAATTTTAATTTACTTAGCACATCATTTTCGCTTAAGAAACTCTCATTATGAGCGTTCCATCCTGCAGATACAGCAGGGAAGTTACCCCATTTAGAGTCAACTCCAAAAACAGAACTACCATCACGTCTAAACGAAGCATTGAATAAATACTTATTTGCATAAGCATAAGTAATTCTACCAAAGTATCCAATCTTGTTTTTCTCAATATTGTATTCACCCTCAGAAACAACAGTAGTTGCACCTTGTAAGTTTTTAAGTAAATCATTGGTATACCCAGTACCTACAATTTGGCTAGTTTCATATTTTCTTTTTTGGAAAGTCATCCCTGCCAATGCACTAATTTCGTGATCATCAATTTGCGTATTATAAGACAACGTATTATCTGAAATCAACCTAGAACTAAATCTATTATTCAATAAATATTGAGCTCTACTTGCACCACTTGCATGGTGTTCTGTTCCATCCCATCTAGTTCTTTTACGTTGTTCCAACGTTGCTCCTAAAGATGTTTTGGCTATAAGCCCATCCATAATTTCGAACGACAAATATGCACTTCCTAATAATTTAGTATTAAACTCGTAATGCTCTCTCTCAACATATTGCGCATAAGGGTTTGCATCACCCGAAGTACGAGGTCTATTATCACTACCATTCCCATCAAGGTCTAGCTCAACTAAATGGTTCTCATAAAAATAATCTCCTACTCCAACATTTGGGTAAGCATCTCTATTGATAAATTGTAATGTTTCCTCTGAATGATATATTGGCAACCAAGGAGATTGTCTTATTGGGTTGTGTATGGAAGTAGGTAACGCTCTTCTTTTTGAGTAAGAAGGGGTAGCACTTAATCCAAATTTCACCTTATCTCCTAATTTACTATCTAATTTCAACTTTGCAGAATACAACTTGTAGTCATCTGTTATTACAACACCTTCATCACTTAAATACCTTAACGATGCCGTAAATTTTGTGTCTTGAGTTCCTCCACTTGCTGATAAAGAGTGGCTTGTAATGATTCCTCCATCGAAAAATACATCTTGCCAATCTCTATTAATTCCTGTTACATCGACTATTTTTAATGCGTATTGAGTTGCTTCTGTAATTTGACCTGTTGCCGCTAATTCTTTAGCCGCCCAATCTACAACATCTTTCTTATAGTCATCACTTCCAAAGGCATCTTTATACCCAACAAAAGTATCGTATCTAAATTTTGTTTTTCCTGCTTTACCAGTTTTTGTGGTAATCATAATTACACCGTTAGAACCTTCACTACCATAAATAGCTGCAGATGCTGCATCTTTTAAAACTTCAAAAGATTCTACATCGTTCATATCTAAGTTTCCAAGAAAACTAGGGTCTACAATTACACCATCAACTACAACAGCTGGTCCAGAATCTGCAGTAATAGATCCAAAACCCCTTACTGTAATAGTAGGCGCAGCACCTGCTTCTGCAGAACTCGCCTGAATGTTCACCCCAGAAACTTGACCTATTAAAGCGTCATCAACCCTTGCAACGGCTATTTGATCTAAATCTTCGTTTACAACTTTAGAAATTGACCCTGTTATGGTAGATTTTCTTTGTGTACCGTAACCAACAACAACAACCTCATCTAATGCCGAGGTGTCTGGTGATAGTGAAACATTTAATTCTCGTTGATCTGTAATTGTGATAGACTTTGTTACAAATCCTAAAAAGGAAAATTCAAGTACGTCTCCACTTGTAACTTCTAATGTATAGATTCCATCAAAATCGGTTGAAGTTCCTTTAGTTGAATTCTTTATTAGAATGTTTACACCTGGAACAGGTAAGTTATCTTCTTGAGACACCACTTTACCCTTTAATGTGAAGCTACTTTGCGCTAAAACTGTAATATTGATCATCAATATTAGAATTAAAGTTAGCTTAATTTTTAAATTCATAATTTAATTTTTTGATTTAAGTGTTTGTTTTAATTTATGCTTTCTGCATTAAATATTATTTTAGACTGTTAGTCTTAAAGATCATTCACTTTCAAAACTTGGCTTCAATATATATTTTTTGTAATTTGCTTGAAATCATGTTTTTTAAGAGAAAACAGGTATTTATTTTACTCCCCTTATTACGAAGTATTATTACTAAAAAGGATAGTTGCACCTATCCTTTTTTTATTTATGTTTGGTTTTAATCATTAATTAGTAGTTTTTATTTGAGTTAATTTTTTGGTCAACCAAATTGGTATACCACATTGGTTAACCAAAAGTATGTTAAAAAAAACTTTAAAAAAAATAATTTAACAACTATTTTATCTTAACTGCTTTATTTGCATATTTAACCTAGATGAAATACACTATTGTTTTGTTATTATAAGCTTAAACTACTTACTATCTAATAATTATGAAAAAATAATTACTCCATAAAATGTTTACAAATATGACTAGTAGAATTTTTCTTATTACTTTTTATCACCAAAATAAGATGGTCCATCACCAGTTAAAAAATCTTCTCTTACAGGACTAAATGTATCAATTAGCTGCCCTTCTTCTAAACAAACTGCACTATGCAATAAATTAGGTTCAATATACACGCCATCTCCTGCTTCTATAATTTGCTTTACTCCATCAATTTCAAATTCAAATTTACCTGAAACACAATAGGTAGCTTGCGTGTGAAAATGTTGATGTGGCGCACCTAATGCTCCTTTGTCAAATTTCACGCTTACCATCATGATTTGGTTATCGTAACCTAAAAACTTTCTTGATACTCCTCCGCCAAGTTCTTCCCAATCCAATTCTTTTGCGATGATGTACTTTTCACTAAATCGTTTCATAATTTTTATTTATTATATATTAATTTATAAGGACCTTTCCAGGTATACTCTTTATTCTTTATTGATAATTTATGTGCTGCATCTTTATCATTATTTTCGTTTGAAATGATAAAAACTTTTGATGTATTGTTTTTTGTATCAATCTGAATAGCTGTGTATTCCTTAGAATTGTGCACAACTTCAATATTTTCAATATTACTATAAGCATTTACCGCCAACTCAGAAACTGGACTGTATGTTCCGTGAGATTCTATCGTTGAAACAAACAAAGCATCCTTTGTATTCTTTTTTCTTAAAATTAAAGTTTGCTCATTACGAAGATTAAATTCAGGATCATTTGCTCCAATTTTACCAAAAATTAACTCATTGTTGTAATTCGTAATTGCAGTGTATGTGTAAAATTTATTGTTTTGTAACCAGTTTAATGATACAGTACCCTCATTAGCGGTAGCTGAAGCCTCTTTATATAAATGTTGGTATCCATCTGATTTACCTAAAACTTCTGGTGTAGTCAATTTTGAATATTCAAAATTGGTTTTCATAATATGTCCTAAAAAATAAAATGGTAAATCGTATTGGTTTGCACTTTCAGATGTAACTCTCATTATATCTAATATATAAGGAGTATCATAATAGTCATCTTTAATAGTCACCATTGTTCTATGAAGTTTCGTTCCAGGATACGCATTTTCTTCTTTTGCACTAGCTACTTGTAAATTTTCATTAGTTACACTAAAAACATATTTATTTGAATGGTGCTTACTTCCAATATCATACTTTCCATTAAATTGAGATTTTTCATTTTGCACAATTGTATTGTGAGCAATAGTCTGTTTAGCCCAAGTGGTATTCTCTTTTAAATAATTACCACCTCCTTTTTGCTCAATATTAACAAAACGTGCCATACCGTAATCTTGAACAACTTCATCACCATCTTCAAATAACGCAAATGATAATTTATCATAATGTCCATGGCTTAAACCGTGAGCTGTGTATTTAAACACCAACTCCAAATCACCGCTTCTCAAAATTCCAACAGCACCTTCATCACCATTGGCTCCATCAGATAATTCAATAGATTTTTTATCAAAAGGTTTTGCCTTTCCTTCTTTAATACCAAGAGCAACAGCTAAACCTGCATCATCAAGTGTAACTTCGTCTTGCATTTCTGCAATACTTAATAATTCTGGATTATTTCCACCAAAATGATACCCTATGTCTACTGTAGAAATTAAAGATGCATTAAAATACGACATCCCCTTTTGAGCATCGTTTAATAAAAAGAATTCGCCGTTCGCATTTGATAAGTTTAACAATGCATTTACACTTTTTAAAAGCACACCGTCTTTATACTCAAACACCTTGTAATCTGGTTTTTTATTTTGAAGTGCTTGTGCAAAAATTAAAAATGGATATGAAGCATAACGTTGATAATATGGACCTTCAGTAAAATATCCATCAGGAGAAAAAGGCTCATTTATATTGGCAAAAAAACCAATTTCTTGACCATCTTTTCTAATATAACCACCATCATTGTCCTTTACATCTGGATTAAAATTGTCAACTTCAACTCCATTTAATGCTCTATCTAAAAGCTCATCATCATCCATAGCCAAAGCAATCATTCCTACAGCTGAATTCCCCCAAGTTGCATGGTTATGAACTCTATTAAAAAATTGTGGATTATCTTTTGATATGTGATCTGCAAATGGTTTAAATAAATCAGTCTCCAAAGTTGTACGTTCTTCTTCAGATAAAAAATCATAAATACAGTCATAAGCTTGACTCGTATATACTAACCAATTAGAATCATTCAGGCATTGCCAAAACAACTTTCCTCTTGCATAAGATCGCGTTTTAGGATGTACAGGTAATGTAGGATATAATTTGGCATATTCAAACAACATATCCTTAACAAATTCGGCGTATTTTTCATCATTTAAAATTTGATACAACGCACCTGCTTTTTGCATTAAGACATAATTTTTTTTATGTGTCTCGTGAGTATATCCACCAGAATAATCTTTAGGAACAGGAACATCAAAACCATTTTCAATCTCAGCATCCACTTCTTTTTTAGTTGCTGCTAAGGTTTTATCGAAAATAGGAATACTTCCTAAATTAGCTCTAATATCTTTTACTCCTTGCTTGGTTAAAATTAAACTTGGATGATTGGATGTTAACTTAGATTCTGACACACCCTCTGGCTTCTTTTCACAAGAAATAATTACCAAAAGGATGGCAATTATTACAAGTTTGATTCCAGCTGAGTTTTTTATCCTCATTGTATATTTTTAGAATGTTATTCAATAGAAACTAGTAACAAACCTGGGATATAAATATATATCTTAACTAATTGGTTTACCAGTTTGGTTTACCAAATATATGCAATATTGTTTAGTAAACAAGTTTTTGTTAATAATTTTAACATGTTACGGTGCTAAATTAACCTTAACAATATAATTTTAAACATTCTAAACCGACAAGGGTTAATAAAAAAGCACTATTTAAAGTTATATCAAAAACTATCTAAGTCGTCTTTAGCCAAATGTAAAGACGTACACATTTAAAGGTTAAAATTATCTCTTAACTTTTCCAATGATCTTACAGTCAATCCAATATAACTTAAGAGAAACTACATATTGTAAACACCTCCGTTAATGTCGAGTGTAGCTCCCGTAATAAAGCCATCGTATTCAGATGCGAGATATATAACTGCTCTGGCTACATCATCTGCATTACCTGCACGTTGGATTGGAATACCTGCGGTTGTTTCTGCTGCCGACTCTTTCGTTGTATGCGTGTTGTGAAATGAAGTACCAAGAATCAATCCAGGAGCAACGGCATTAACCCTTATTCCTTGAGGTCCCAATTCTGAAGAAAGTGCTCTCGTAAACGTTAAAATAGCTCCTTTACTGGTGGAATAAACAAGTGATCCTGGGTGACCTCCTTTACGCCCAGCTAGTGATGCCAAATTAACTATACTGCTGTTGTTATTCTTTGCTAAATATGGAGATGCCGCTTTCGTCACAAACATCATGGATGTTAGGTTTATATCCATTACTTCGTGCCAGAAATCAGCTTCCATTTCATTCAACATTTTACGAGCTACAAGTGAACCAGCATTGTTTATAAGAATATCTAAACTACCCAACATTTCTACAGTTTTTTCGACCATTGCGTTTGCCTGAGATTCAATTGTTAAATCGCCACCAATAGTCACCGCTTTTTGCCCTTTACTAATTGCGTATTCCATCAATTGGCTCGCTGTTTCAGCACTTGAGAAATAGTGAATTGCAACATTAGCTCCACTATCAATAAAGTGTTTGGTGATTGATTCACCAATTCCCTGAGCACCAGCTGTTATAAGTACATTTTTACCGACTAATTTTGTATTACTTTTCATATCGTTCCTTTGTTAATTGATTTTATCGTTTAACGAAAAATAACCTTCGTTAGAAACAGCATCTTTACTGATGGTTAAACTTGCAGTTTTAAACCATACCTCAGCGTAGTTTCCGTCAGCATATTGCTTTTGAATATCACCGCCATGAGTTTCAGCCCCAGAACACCAGTTCCTATTTTCTTCAGGTGATTTTCCATTGGTTTGATTGTAAGCCCCCAATTTAAAAAAGCAACCTTCACCAGCATACGCGTTTTTACGTTCTACTCCATCTTGACCAAGTGGTACAAATAATTTTTGAATTTGTTCGGGTATAGCTGACGCTGTTGTATATTCTGATTCGATTAAGTTTTTTGTAAATGTTTTGGTTTCATGGCCTTCACTTGTAAATTTTAAGCTCATTATACCATCCTTAACTTCAACTTCAAAACTAAATTCTTCACCTAAGGCAATTCCATCTTCAGGTTCTTCTGGATACGTATTTTCTTCAGAACCTAAAACCGAAAAATCATGACCCCAAACTGCTGAGGAATAATCCCATCTTCCTGAATTGTCATCACCTGCTGTATTTATTTCATAATGCCAAAATACCGATCCTTTACTATGACCAGGAAATTTCTTGTAAAATATTTTAAGAGGTTCGTTTTCATGTTTATCTGCACTATGAATCTGACCTACTACTACGGCATACGAAGCTGCAACCCGTGCATCACCGGTAGCAGATACATTCATGACTTTAAGTGTAGCTGTTAATTTATCATTAGCTGTTGCTGGATACCATTTTTTTGCTTGAGCCAATTCAGTTCTAGTATTGTTTGAAGTTCCATGGGTGTTACCACCATTTGGAGCCTTAAAAACAATCCAATTGCTGTTTTCATCATCAACAGTATAAAAATAATCTCTGTTCTCAAAATTATTTGCAAAACCTGCATTTGAGCCATCACCTAAAATTAATTTCCAATGATCAAAAAATGGAATAACATCACTTGCGTAAACGGTTTTTGGTGCTTCTTTTTTATTAGTTTTTTTTACTGTATCTGAACAGCTATTAAGTATTAGAAAAACACTTAGTATTAAAAATGTTGAAACTGATAGGTTAATTTTTTTATTCATTTTTATATTTTTTAATTTCATTTTAAATGCTATTTTCAATATGCTTTAATTATCAGAAATAATCAAACAAAGCTAGCACGCCATTATAGGAAATTACACAAGAAAAGAAAAGTGCTGAAAACAAACCTATGTTTACTCCTAAACTTGTTTTATATCCTTTCATTACTTTTTTATTGTTAACCATTAGTATAATTCCTAAAACGACTATTGGCAATACAAATACATTAAATACTTGAGATAAAATTTGCATTTCAATAGGATTTGCTCCAAAAACAGGAACTATTAACGCTACTAAACAAGCTATAAAAGTGATTATTTTAAATTGACGAGAAGTTGTATCCAACTCACCAGACTGATAATCGGCAATTAATAGAGGAGCAATTAACAAACAAGGAAATATTGATGACAACCCGGCACTTAATGTTCCAAAAAAGAAAATGGTAACCGCTAAGTTTCCTGCAACTGGTTCTAAAGTGTTTGCCATATCCAATACATGTGTGACCGGTTTACCTTGATAAAATAGAGCTCCACAAGCCACAGCCATAACAGCAGCGCTAATAGTAAAAACTAAAACAGCGGCTGTAATAGCATCTTTCTTTTGTTGATCTAAATTAGCAATTGTCCAACCCTTACCTTTCACAAATAACGGTCTCGACAAAAAAGTTGCTGCAGCCATAGTAGTCCCCACAAATGCCGCTACCATCATTTTACCTCCTTTTACCTCAGGTATTGAAGGAATTAATCCTTTTACAATATCTGCTGGTATTGGATGTACAAAAAATAGAGACACGAAAAAGGACAACCCCATGAACGTAACGAAAATGACCAATATTTTTTCAAAAAAAGTATATCTTCCTACCATCATTAGTGCATAAAATATACCTATCACTAAAATTGCTATGGTTAGAACAGTTTCATATTTATAAGGCTGTAATCCTTCAAAATTCATTACTAAGATTTCAAATAACATATTTGCTGAAATGCCGAGAATTCCCATTAACGAGTTCCATTGACCAAAAGAAATTCCTACAATAATTAAAATGGCTAAAATTTTCCCTCCTTTGATATGTTTTTTAAAACCATACAAAGCTGTTTCTCCTGAAATCAATGCATAATTTCCATAAGCAAACATTAAAACCCCTGAAAATATACAACTTAATAAAAGAACCCAAAGCAATTGCATTCCATAAGTACTTCCCGCAACAATCATAGAGGTAACACTGCCTGTTCCAATGGTGTAACCTATTGCAAAAATACCAGGACCAAATCCTAAAACTAATGCAATTATTTTTTTAATGATTGAATTCTTTTTTACTGCTTGCTCCATAATTTTAAGTTTGGTTGATTGGTTTAATTAAATCCACCTAGTGTGATGAAATGCTCCTGATTCGTCATCAATTCTTTGATAGGTATGTGCTCCAAAATAATCTCGCTGCGCTTGGATTAAATTCGAAGGTGAATTACCTGTAGTGTATCCGTTGAAAAAATTAACCGCCTCACTGAAGCAAGGAATAGAAATTTCATTTAAAACGGATTCAGAAACTACTTTATTTATAGATGGTCTTAAAGTTTTAATAAGTTCAATTATTCTAGGATGCGTTAATATATGATCCGTTTCATTTAAAACTGAAACAAGATCTTCCATTAACATCGATTTAATAATACAACCACTGGTCCAAATTTGAGCAATTTCACTTAAATTTAAATTCCACTTATACCGTTTTGAAGCTTCTGAAATTAACTTAAGTCCTTGATAGTGATTTACAATTCTTGCAAACTGATATGCTTTAAAAACATCTTCATTTTCTAGTTGAAGTAACTTCTTTGAATTAGTTTCAAACACTTTTTCTAGCTGAATTCTATCTTCTTTATAAAATGAAGTATAACGTGCAAATAATGCAGAAGCTATAAGTGAGCTTGGAACACCTAATTCAGCTGTTGCAATTGTAGCCCAATTACCTGTACCCTTATTTCCAGCTTTATCTAATATTTTTTCGACCAACCAGTCATCTCCTTCTTTTTTTCTTAAAATATCGATTGTAATATCTAGTAAGTAACTATTGCTAGTTGATTTCCAAGAATCTAATATAGTTGCAATTTCATCTGGGTTTTTCCCCATCGAATTAAATACTTGATATACCTCAGCCAATAATTGCATTTCCGCATATTCTATTCCATTGTGAACCATTTTTACAAAATGACCACTTCCTTCTGGACCAATATAAGTGCAACAAGGAAATCCGTTTTTATCTTTAGCTGATATTGCATTTAAATAAGGCGCAACACTTTTATAAACTTCTTTATCTCCCCCTGGCATTATCGAAGGTCCTTTTAAAGCTCCTTCTTCACCTCCGGAGACACCGGTTCCAATAAAATGAATGTTTTTAGATTTTAAATAATTAAAACGTTCTTTTGTTTTTAAATAATTTGAATTTCCACCGTCAATTAAAATATCTCCTTCTGATAGATATGGCAAAAGAGAATCTATCACGATGTCTATGGTTTTCCCTGCATTTACCATTAACATAATTTTTCGAGGTTGTTGAATGGAATTTACAAAAGCTTCAATACTATCAAAAGTTTTAGCTGAATTTAACTCTTTAAATTCATTTTTAAAATTTAAAGCAACATCTTCTTCAACTCCATCTACATGCCTATTGAATAAAGATATTTTAAAACCATTGTTGGCTAAATTTCTACTTAAACTCTTTCCCATTACACCTAATCCAAATAATCCAAATTCAGATTTTTGATTTAGTTCATTTACAATTTTGGTC
>NZ_JBFLKT010000352.1:0-4777 GCF_040883305.1 Lutibacter sp. | reverse complement strand
TTTTTTTGATGGCGCACTAGCTGGTCCGCTTATTTAACCTGATGTACAAGCTTTGGATGTAGATTTTTATGTTGCTTCTGCACTTTAATTTTGCGGTCCAACTGGTGTTGGTATTTTATATGGAAAAGAGGAGTGGCTGAACAAACTACCTCCTTACCAAGGTGGTGGTGAAATGATTAAGCAGGTGACTTTTGAAAAAACTACCTATGCAGGTTTACCTCATAAATTTGAAGCTGGAACACCAAATATTGCAGGTGTTATTGCCTTTGGAACTGCTATTGACTATATGAATGAAATTGGTTTTGATAACATTGCAACTTATGAACATAAATTGTTAGACTATGCTACAAAAAAACTCCTCCAAATTGAAGGTTTAAAGATTTATGGTACTTCAAAAAATAAAACTGCGGTTATTTCATTTAATATTGGAGAAATTCATCCGTATGATATTGGATCCATTATCGATAAATTAGGAATTGCTGTTAGAACTGGTCATCACTGCGCACAACCAATAATGGATTTTTATAAAATACCCGGAACGGTTAGAGCTTCTTTTTCTTTTTACAACACTTTTGAAGAAATTGATTTATTATTTTATGCTTTAGTAAGAGCAAAAAGTATGCTTTGTTAAACGTTAAATAAACCACAGTATATATTAATATTTGATAATTACAATACATTATTATTTTATTGATATTGTTTTTCTTTTATTTTTTTTAGCGTATCTTTAAGATATTCATCCCAAAATAGAAAATTATTAATCTAAATAATCTAAATTTAAGATGAAAAAACTTATTTTTTCCTTGGCAATATTAGCATTAACTGTTGTTGCCTGCCAGCCAAATTCCGACGAAGTTGTACCAAATCAAGAAGTTGCAACAATTGACATGAGTGATTTTTATGTATACACTGATAGTGATGTAGAAAAACCTTCAAGTAATGCAAAAAAAGACAAATGTCAAACTATGAAAGTATTAAACAGACAATTAAAAGAAAATCCAGGATTGGAAAAACGTATGTTTGATATTGAGAAACACACACGTACCTATATTTATTTTAAAGGAAAGCCTAAAAACCCAGGCGGTGGTAATGGCGGTGGTAATACACCTCCACCTGCTCCAGATCCTTATATTGGTATTATTACTATTCCAGTAGTTGTTAACATTTTAGAAGACCCTGCCCATCCCGTAACACAAGCCCATATCGATTCTCAAATTGCTATTTTGAATGCTGATTTTAATAATAACAATCCTAATACAGCTGGAGTTCCTAAAGAATTTGCAGACTTAGTTGCTGACACTGAAATTACTTTTACGTTAGCTGCAATAAACAGAAAAGCTTCAAGTAAATCTGAATGGGGAACAAGAGACGCAATGAAATTAGAAAGCGAAGGTGGAATTGATGCTACTGACCCTACAAATAACTTAAACCTTTGGGTTTGTGAAATTGGTGGTGGCATTTTAGGCTATGCACAATTTCCAGGTGGAACTTTAGCAACAGATGGTGTGGTTATTGGTTCAGATTATTTTGGTGAAAATGCAGCTGGTGGTGTTTACGGACATGGAAGAACGGCAACTCATGAAGTTGGTCACTGGTTAAACTTACGCCACATTTGGGGAGATGGTAGATGTAGACAAGACGATTTTGTTGCTGATACACCAAGTTCTGATGGCGCAAATTACGGGTGCCCTTCATATCCAACTGTTAACTGTAAATCAAACGATATGACCATGAACTATATGGATTATGTTGATGACAACTGCATGTATATGTTTAGTAATGGCCAAAATGATAGAATAAGAGCAATTTTTGCTTCTGAAGGACCTAGAGAAAGTTTTGTAAACTAAAACATCATTATAAAAAAGGGAGCTTAGGCTTCCTTTTTTATCTTTAAATTAAAAAATTATTTAATAATGAGAACTTTAAGCGCTTTTATTCTTTTTATACTTATTTTATTTCAATCTTGCCAAAGCCAAGAAAAAATGATAACTACTTCAATACATTATTCAGCACAAACACGTGGGTATATTTATTCAATACAATTAGAAAAAAATATACTTGAAATAAATAATAACAACACAATTAAAAAAATTGAATTATCAAAAATTCCATTACTAGAAATTAACCAAGCACTTGATGAAATTGATTTTAACGAAATTAAAAATAATATATCAATAGATGATTTAGCAGTTGATAAAGCCATAAAAGGTGTTTTAAAAGTCCATTTCAAAGAAAAAAATTTTGAGAATGAGTTTAACCACAATTCCCTACCAAATGATATTAAAGAGCTATTTAAACTATTAGAAGCATATTTAAATTAAAATTATTTTCTGAAGTAATTTGTAAATTTATATGGCATTAATCTTTTCTTACCCAACTAATTATCGATTTTTATAAAATTTCTGGAATTGTAAGTACTTCATTTTCATTTTACAACACTTTCGAAGAAATTGATTTAGCAAATGATGCTATAATATCAACAAAGAAAATGCTTTGTTAATTATTTAACAATTTCTGACATTGTGTTATTTTCTTTATTTTATTAGCGATTCTTCAATAAATTTTAAATTTATTTTAGCATTTAGTTTGTTTTTAACATTTTTTTAATATATTCGTCCGTCTTAAATAAAGAAGACAAGACCCTTTTATTAATCAAATAATTAAAAACTTAACAATGAAAAAATTTATTCTTTTTTTCGCAATAGTAGCATTTGCTTTTGTTGCATGTCAGGAAAACTCTGACGAAGTAACCCCTACTCAAGAAACTTTAGCAGTTGACATGAGCGACTTTTATTTGTATACTGATGACGATTTATCAGGAAAAAGTGCCAATGGAGCTAACAATGACAAGTGTCATAGTATGAAAGTTTTAAATCAACAATTAAAAGAAAATCCAGGATTGTACAAGAAAATGTACAATGTCGAAAAACATACACGTCAATTTATTGCAGCTAAAAAACCATCAAACCCAGGTGGTGGAAATGGTGGAGGCGGAGGAACCGATCCTGGAACCGACCCAGTTGATGATGGATTAGGTGTAATTAATATCCCTGTATATTTTCATGTTGTCTATAGTAATTCTGCAGAAAATGTAAGTGACGCACAAATAACTGCTCAAATGAAAGTATTGAATGATGACTTTAGAAAAGCAAACAATGATATAAATCAAGTACCATCTGAGTTCGCAGGTATTGCTGCTGATAGTGAAATTACATTTACTAATGCTGGTACTTTTAGACATTCAAATTCTACAAGCTCTTGGGGAACTAATAATGCAGTAAAATCTGCTTATCCTCCTATTACTCCTTCAACTCACTTAAATGTTTGGGTTTGTAATATAGGAGGTGGCATTTTAGGATATGCACAATTCCCAGGAGGTTCTTCATCAACTGATGGTGTTGTTTTATTATACTCTAGTTTACCTGGTGGATCTGCAGCTCCATACAACGAAGGTAGAACGGCGACCCATGAGGTAGGACATTATTTAAACTTGAGACATATTTGGGGAGATGGAAGATGTCGTCAAGATGATTTTGTTGCAGATACACCAAGTTCTGATGGAGCAAATTATGGTTGCCCATCGTATCCAACAGTAAACTGTAAATCTAACGATATGACAATGAACTATATGGATTATACTGATGATGCATGTATGTATATGTTCTCTGAAGGACAAAAATCTAGAATGAGGGCTATATTTGCACCTGGAGGAGCTAGAGAAAGCTTAAATTAATAACTTTCTATATTTTTTATTACAATTAAAAAAGGAGCGATATCGCTCCTTTTTTGTATTTTTATCTAAATAAAATTTAAAAATGAAATTTCTAATTCTTTTCTCAACACTTATTTTAACGTTATCTCCTTCTTGTGAAAAACGAGAAGAAAACAAAGAAATTGAAATCAACTATTCTGCACAAACAAGAGGATTTAAATATGTTCTACATTTAAAAAACAACATACTTAAAATTGATAAAAACAACATTATAAAGGAAATAACATTAAATAAATCTCAATGTTCTAACATTGATAATTTAGTAAATAACATAAATTTTAATGATATTGAGAATAATATTTCAATTGATGAATTAGCCGTAGATCGAGCAATAAAAGGAATCTTTATAATAAAACTAAAAGAAAAAGAATACCAGTTTGAATTTAATCATCAAAAGCTTCCAGTTACTATTAAAACTTTAATCAATCAACTTGAAGAGTTTTTAAGTTGAAAGTTTAATTATCCTTTAAAATATTATTAAGAAATTTGAATACTTATGTTACTTTCTTCCAAAATCTGCAGGGATTTCTCCCCAGGCTTTAGTTTCCCATTTTAAAATTTTAGTTGCATAGGTGTTTTCTTTCAACCATTTTTCGGCACGTTTTACAAAATCGAATAATGGTTTATTTTCTGAAGTAATTTGCAAATTAGTGCGACATTGACCTTTTTTTACCCAGCTTATTGCAATTTTAGAATCTGAATAAATTGGTAAATCTGAATTATGCTGTTTTAAATAACCTAAGCCATGAACCAAAGCTAAAAATTCACCAATATTATTTGTTCCTTGCTCAAAAGGCCCTTGAATAAAAAGCTGCTTTTTTGTTTTAGTATCAACTCCTCTATATTCCATTTTACCGGGATTTCCGGCACAAGCAGCATCAACCGATAAAGATTCTAAAATAGGCTTACCAATTAATTTTAATTCAGATTCAGATAGTTTTTCTTTTTTTGAATCTTTTCCAACATAATCTTTATAATTTCCTTTAAAAGCTTTTTCTGCTTCAT
>NZ_JBFLKT010000351.1:0-9900 GCF_040883305.1 Lutibacter sp. | reverse complement strand
CTTCTTTTGGAAATTCCTTATCAATTTTTTGTTGAATACGCTCTTCAATACCAGTCATTTTTTCTGTTCCAATATCTTTCATAAAAGTTGTCATTCTCGCATATCTACCTGTAGAATCGACAAAATTATTTAGTAAATCGGTATTTGAGGTTGCATTTTTTGTATATGCTAAAATCCAGTTTTTTTCTTGATTATTTGGTAATTGGTAATATTTTGGTTTTCCGCTGTAAAAAGCTTGTTTGGAATATTTAACGATGTTTAAAACTGAGATTGATTTTGAGAGTTGTGGAATTTCATCAATAGTTTCATCTAACTTGTTCATTCGTTGTAAGGTAGAAAGTTTCATTACACCTTTTTCAGTTTTTGTGTCAATAATAATTTCCAATGGCATAATGCCTCCAAACTCTTCTTCAAAAAATACAATATCTTTAAAAAATTGTTTGCCTTTAGGCATATCTTCAATTAAACTTCCCGATATTTTAATCATATAAACACCAATCATGCTTACAATAATTAACACAATTGTTGAGGCATATACTGCTACTCTGTGGTTTCTAACAATAGATTCCATCCAAGTAACAATTGCATCAATCCACTTTCGTTCAAGATGTTTTAAGTGTTTTTCTTTTGGTAATGGCAAAAAACTATACATAATTGGTATAATTAATAATGCCAATATAAAAATAGCTAAAATGTTAATGGAAGCGATAGTACCAAATTCTCTTAATAACTGACTTTTAGTGAAAATAAATGTTGCAAAACCTGAGGCGGTTGTAACATTAGTCATTAAAGTGGCATTTCCTATTTTAGAAATTACACGTTGTAAAGATTTGGCCTGATTGCCATGCTTTTTAACTTCTTGTTGGTATTTATTAATTAAAAATATTGCGTTTGGAACTCCAATTACAATAATTAATGGCGGAATTAAAGCCATTAAAACTGTTATTTCATATCGAAATAGTCCAATAAATCCAAAAGCCCAAACTACACCAATACTTACTACAATTAAAGTTATAAAAGTTGCTCTAAAAGATCTAAAAAAGAAAAAGAAAATAAGCGCTGTAACTCCTAAAGCCAGTGCTACAAACAGACCAATTTCATCAATAATATTTTGGGCATTCATGGTACGGATGTAAGGCATACCAGAAACTCGAATGTCTATATTATAGTCTTTCTCAAATTTTTCAATTGTTGGATTTAAGGCATCAAAAATAAAATCTTTTCGAACTGAAGTGTTTACAATGTCTTTTTTTAAATACACTATAGTTCTAATAGTTTCAGACTTTTTATTGTATAAAAAATTATCATAAAATGGCAGATTCTCAAAAAGTTCGTTTTTTATTTTTAAAACATCTGCTGTTGTTTCCGGATCCTTTTCGTATAAAGGTTCTAGGTCAAATTTTTGTTCGGTTTTATTTTTTGTTAATTTTTGTATGTCACCAATTGCAACGGTAAAATCTACTTCGGCAAAACTATCAAGTTTTTTAGATAAACTATTCCAAGCGTTAAACTTTTCGGGAGTAAATATGGAGGGGTCTTCAGTTGCTAAAATAATAAGGTTTCCTTCTTCTCCAAAAAGTTCTAAAAATTTGTTGTAATCTATATTTATTTGATGATTTTCGGGTAATAGATTTGCTTCTGTATAAGAAAAACGCATATACTGCATTTGAGAAGCTAAAAAATAGGTGCAAGCTGCAATTAACAGTATTATAAAATACCTTCCTTTTAAAATTAATCTAGAAGTATGTGTCCAAAAATTCATTAAAAAAATTTTTGCAAAGGTAACAAAATAGTTGAGCTTTTAACTAACTGATACTTAAAAACCGAGCCTTAATTTGTAGGTCAATTTTACAGCTAAATTATCGCTCCATTCTGGGTTTTTATATGCGCCATACCTATAAAAACCACTTAATCCAAAGCCTTTAAATAAGCTGTTAAACTCTAGTCCACTTTCTATATATCCCTTATTCAAATTTTTAAAAATCAATCCGTTATGGTGTTCTGGATGCTTTATTGTTCCAATTGCAGCTCTGGTTACTAACGTTAATTGAGGTTTAAACTTTGAAGATATTTTAAAAGGTTTTAATTGATGTTTAATGTGTAAGGCAGCAAATTTGTCGGAAATAAACTCGTTATAACCCATAGTTTCAAAGCTATTTTTACCTGCAAGAGTAATCCGTTTTCTCCAAGGGTTTTTAAATGTATAATTTGGTGTAGCATTAAATAAGTGCGAAATTGGAGCGTCTCCAAAAATGATTCCTCCTTCGGCTAAAAAGGTAGTGGTTGCTTTTCGAAGTGGTTTAATTTCATGTAAAATTCTAAAATTTATACGTGTAAAATCGAAATCACTTAGAAATAAATTGTCAAAACTTTTTGTGAGTTGAAAAGTAAATTGAGGAAAAGCGTTTTTTATAGTAAGTTTTCCTAAAGGTGAATTCATATATTCGTTTGTAGGATTGAATTCTATTCCTAAAATTGCCAGCGTTAATTTGTAGTTTATAAGATTTTTGTTTGAAGAAGTAAACTGATAATCAAAAACAGGTAAATAATCTCCACTACTAAACTGAAGTTTAGATTCTAAATTTGGCTGAATATCGTGTTCAATAAAGACATCTGCGGTTTTATAATTGTAAAATTTATCGATATTTAAATTTCTTGGGTTAATAGGCGAAAAAGAGTTATTTTCTTTAATAAAATCTAATGAAGCTGCTTCTTTTAAATCGTTTGTAAAGTTTCCACCCAACCAAGTATTTGTATTTTTATTAAGTCTGAATGACGCTCCAATGCTATACTTAATATCTTTGTCTTTTGTTCCATAGGCTACATACGATTCGATTTTAAAAATATTAGAAAAATCAGCATTTGTTTCTCCTCCAAAACCTAAACGTACACCTTCGTAATTATTTAAGTTTAATATTTTTCCAAGATCTAAATTTATGTATTTGGTTGGAAAATATCCTTTTAATATGTTTCGTGCTAGGTTTATTTTTTTTTCAACACCTTCTTTTTCTGAAATACTATCTAAAAATGTGTATGTAGTTTTTCCTCGTTTTGTCAACGAATCTGTTCGGTATAAATTCCAGAATTGCGCTGTTTTTTTATGGGCATCGTCTTTAAATTGAATAGTTGAAGCAGATTTTTTTACAGTTACAGGGGTGTTAATGTGAATATTTGAATTTGTTGTTGTTGAAATAAAATAAGTAACGTCACTTTCATCTTTTATATTTGTATTAACTATAGAGTCATTTTTTTTATTTTCTGAGAATTTAATTGTTCCACCAAATAATGAAATATTTTCCTTGTTTGTACCTTTTCTTAATACAATATTCATGCTACTGGGAAACCAAATCTTATAGGCTTCTAAGTAATTGTAGTTTTGAGATGCTTTAACATTTACAATCCCTTTTAATTCTGCAATCGCTTTTGTAATGGCAAACTGTTTGGTGTCAATGTATAAAACACCTTCAATACCTAAAATTTCTTTCTTTTCTTTAGGTTTAAAATAGATAATAATTGATTGTCCGTTGCCATTATTTATGGTATCTAAAATTTTATAATTGTATTTTTTTAGGGCATTTTTAGCTAGTGGATTTGTATATTTTGTGCCAGCTAAAGTGTAAAATTCATTATAAAAAGAGAGATCTTGAAATGTAATTGCTAAAAGTTCGTAAACAGGTTGTTTTAAGCCTGCCATACGGGATGCTAGTACAACTTCTTTTTTCTTTTTACCTTTTTGAAATTGATATTCAGATATTTTTTCAGAAATGTATAAGTGTTGTTTTATAATATCTTTTTTAAATTTATAGTTAGAAGAATCTAATTTTGAAAACTCTTTAGATCCATCTTTTTTTAATATGAAAACAGAGTCTATTTTTCCATGAATAGAGTCAGGATTTGCAGTAACTAAAATTTTATTATAGGCATTAAACCTAAAAGAATTTAACGCTTTTTCTATATTGTTTTTTGGTTTATTTTTTATAGCATTTTTAATAATTTGTAAAGCAGGATTTTCTCTAGCAGTAATTAAAACTTCGTCTAAATTTTCTATTGAAGAAGTTAATTCTACCTGTACAAACCGGTCTTTTGAACTTATTAAAAATTCTAAAGAAGTATAACCGATATAAGAAATTGTAATGGATTTAAAAGAATTTTTTGTTTGAATAAAGAATTTTCCGTCAACATCGGTTAATACTCCAAAACCAGTGTTTGTTATTATGGTGGCAAAAGGCAAAGGTTTTTTTGTTTTACTATCTGTAACAATTCCTTGAATTTGGTTTTGAGATAAGACCATCATAGGAAATAGCAATAATAAAAAAAGTGCCTTTTTCATTAATATTTTTTGATGTATAAAAAAAACTATCTAAAAAGTTAGAATTAAAATCCATAAGAACGAAAACCATAGTACTCTTTATTCTTGTAGCTCACAATTTAAGATTACAACGCACTTTCGTAATTAGGTTAAATGCACTCTTTAGACAGCCTTTTTGTTTTTTATAACGATATAAAAATAAGGTTTATTTTAATTAAACCTTCATAATTTCTGCATCTTTTATTTTATAGTGGTCATCAACTTCTTGACTAAATTTATCTGTTAAAGCTTGTATATCCACTTCAGCATTTGCTTTCATATCTTCAGAAGCATCCGTTTTTTTAATTTCGTGCATTGCCTCTCTTCGATCATTTCTAATACTCACTTTAGCATCTTCTGCCGCCGCTTTTGCTTGTTTAGATAAATTTCTACGTCGTTCTTCGGTTAACACAGGAACATTAATAATAACAACTTCACCATTATTCATAGGGTTAAAACCTAGATTTGCATTCATAATGGCTTTTTCAATTTCGTGCAACATGTTTTTTTCCCAAGGTTGCACAGTAATTGTATGCGCATCCATAGTACCTACATTGGCAACTTGCGCTAACGGTGTTTGAGAACCGTAATAATCTACAGTTACATTTCCTAACATTGCAGGGCTTGCTTTTCCAGCTCTAATATTTCTGAATTCTTTTTCTAAATGCAAAATTGCTTCTTGCATTAATTCTTTTGTACTATCTATAATAAAGTTTAATTCTTCATTCATAATTGAAAAATTTTAATTTATAATTAATTATCAACTATTGTTCCAATATTTTCTCCTGAAATTACTTTTTCAAGGTTACCTTTTGTATTCATATCAAAAACAATTATAGGTAAATTATTTTCTTGACTTAATGCAAAAGCAGTCATATCCATAACTTTAAGACCTTTATTCATTACATCTTTGTAAGAAATGGAATCAAATTTAATGGCATTGTCATTTTTTTCAGGATCGGAGTTGTAAATTCCATCTACACGTGTTCCTTTTAAAATAACTTCGGCACCTATTTCTATAGCTCTTAAAACGGCAGCCGTATCTGTTGTGAAATAAGGATTTCCGGTTCCACAACCAAAAATAACAACTCGTCCTTTTTCTAAATGACGCACAGCTCTTCTTTTTATAAAAGGTTCTGCAACTTGTTCCATTTTTATAGCAGTTAATAATCTGGTTTTAATACCTGCGGCTTCTATAGCACTTTGTAATGCCAAGCCATTAATTGCTGTTGCTAACATTCCCATGTAATCTCCTTGAACTCTATCAATACCATTGCTTGCTCCAGCAACACCTCTAAAAATATTTCCGCCACCAATAACAATGGCAACTTCAATACCTTTATCTACAATATTTTTAATTTCCTGAGCATAATCTGCTAGTCTTTTTGGGTCTATTCCATGTTGGCGATCTCCCATAAGAGCTTCACCACTTAATTTTAATAGAATTCTTTTATAAGCCATAATTTCTTTGAAAGTTATGCAAATATAAGAAATACTTTAGAAGTTTAAATGGAATGTTTTGTATGAATTAGAGGAATATTAAATTATGGTTTGTATTTTTTAGATACTTGTAATATTTAAAGATATATTTTATACACGTACTGTTTCGACATAATTTTTTTTGGATTTGTTAAAAATGATGAGCTCTTAGAATTTGAAATTAGTAGTAATCAAATATATATTTAATTAAAAATCATTTTAATTTGTTTATACAACTTTTTTAGTAAATTTATAGTTTCGAAAAGGTAATACAAATTCTAATTAGGAGCTATTCTATTTCTTTGATATTTGCTTTATCTACAAATAATTTTAATAATAGTATGGCAATACAAAGATTAATTGCTTTAGATGTTTTAAGAGGTTTAACCATTGCATTAATGATTATGGTAAACACCCCAGGAAGTTGGAGTTATGTTTATCCGCCATTACTTCATGCAAAATGGCATGGATGTACACCAACAGATTTGGTGTTTCCCTTTTTTCTTTTTATTGTTGGAGTTTCAATGTTTTACTCGTTTAAAAAATTCGACAAAGGAATTTCAGTTACAAGTTTTAAAAAAGTAATAAAACGGACTTTAATAATTTTTTTATTAGGGTTATTTTTAAATTTATTTCCAAAGTTTGATTTTGAGAATGTTAGAATTTTAGGTGTTTTACAGCGTATTGCAATAGTTTATGGATTAACTGCGCTTTTGTGTTTACAGTTTAATGTTAAAGTATTAAAATATGTTTTTGTTTCAATTTTGTTGGGATATTGGGGATTATTATATTTTGGAAATCCAATAGATTCTTTTGCCGAAACAGGTAATTTGGTACAGCAATTGGATTTCGCAATATTAGGTGAAAACCATATGTATAAGGGGTTGGGTTTTACCTTTGATCCTGAAGGTTTATTATCTTCATTACCTTCTATTGCAACAGTTTTACTAGGTTATTTTGTTGGTAATATTATTGAAAATTCCAAAAACACTTTAAATACCGTAAAAAGTTTAGTAGTTTATGGTGTAATTTTAACTGTTATCGGACTGGTTTGGGGTACAGTTTTTCCAATTAATAAATCACTTTGGACAAGTACTTATGTTTTATACACTGGAGGTTTAGCACTCTTATTTTTGGCGCTTTTATTATGGGTTATTGACGTAAAAGGAGTGAGAAAATGGACAAGACCATTTATTCATTTTGGAATAAATCCATTATTTATTTACATGTTTTCTGGTTTATACGTACAAATAATTATTTATTTGATAAAAATTAAAGGAGATAATGGAGAAACAATTTCTGGATATGGATATTTATATAATCATATTTTTGTACCAATTGCAGGAAACATGAATGGATCTTTATTATTTGCAATTACACATATTATTTTCTTCTGGTTTTTAACTTATATTTTGTACAAAAGAAAGATTTTTATAAAAATTTAGCATAAAAAAAACCTCGCTAAAAGCGAGGTTTTTAAAAATTTGTAATAGTGTATTATACTAAAGAAATTCTTTTAAAGTCAATTACAGTAACATCACCAATAGATTTTACATATTCAGCAACTGATATTTTTTCATCTTTAATAAAGTTTTGATCAAGAAGACATTGTTCGTGATCTAAAGTTGTATTATCAGAAATAAAACGTTCTAATTTTCCAGGAAGAATTCTATCCCAAATTGCTTCAGGTTTACCTTCTGCTTTTAACTCTTCTTGTAATTTTAATTTAGTTTGCTCAATAACTTCATCAGTTAATTGTGCTCTTGAAATAAAAGTAGGAATATTTTTAAGTGTTTTACCTAATCTAGCAAGTTCGATATTATCTTTTTCGATAACTGCAATTCTAGCTTCAGTTTCAGAAGCAACATAAGCAGGGTCAAAATCTTTGTAAGATAAAGTTGTTGCGCCCATTGCAGCTACTTGCATAGATACGTCTTTTGCAACAACATCTGAACCTTCTATGTTAGCAGATAAAACTGTTAAACTTGCAATTTTATTACCAACGTGAATATAAGAACCAACATAAGGACCTGATACTTTTTCAAATCCACCAATTTCTAATTTTTCACCAATAACACCTGTTTGCTCAATTAATTTTTCAGCAACTGTCATTCCACCAAAATCAGCAGCTAAAAACGCTTCTTTTGAATCACAATTTACTGCAACCTTTGCAAATTCTGTAGCTAAAGCAACAAAAGCATCGTTTTTAGCAACAAAATCTGTTTCACAGTTAAGAGAAACAATAGCACCTTGTGTATTGTCATCATTTACATAAGCAATAACTGCACCTTCAGATGAATCTCTATCTGCTCTTTTTGCAGCAACTTTTTGTCCTTTTTTACGTAAAATATCAACTGCTTTGTCAAAATCTCCTTCGGCTTCAACAAGTGCATTTTTACAATCCATCATACCTGCGCCTGTAGATTGTCTTAATTTATTTACTTCTTGGGCTGTAATTTTCGCCATTTTATTATTGTTTTTTGTTGAATTTGAGCATTCAACTATTTTACTTTAATTATTTTTTTACTTCTTTTTTTGTTTCAGCTTTAGCTTCAGCAACTTTTTCTTTACCTGCTTTTCTTTCAGATAAACCTTCAGCAACAGCATCTATAATATGTCCTAATACTTTTTCAATAGATTTTGAAGCATCATCATTTGCTGGTACTACATAATCAATTCCTCTTGGATCAGAGTTTGTATCGATCATTGCAAAAATTGGAATATTTAATTTTTTTGCTTCAGCAACAGCAATATGTTCTTTTTTCACATCAACAACAAAAATTGCACCAGGTAAACGTGTCATATCTGTAATAGAACCTAAGTTTTTTTCCAGTTTTTCACGTTGACGGTTAATTTGTAATTTTTCTCTTTTAGAAAGTGCTTCAAAAGAACCATCTTGCTTCATTCTATCGATAGTTGCCATTTTTTTAACAGCTTTTCTAATAGTAATAAAGTTAGTTAACATTCCGCCTGGCCATCTTTCTGTGATGTAAGGCATGTTAACACTTTTAGATTTGTCTGAAATAATTTCTTTTGCTTGTTTTTTTGTAGCTACAAAAAGGATTTTTCTACCTGAAGATGCAATTTTCTTTAAAGCTTCAGAAGCTTCTTCGATTTTTGCAGCAGTTTTGTAAAGGTCAATAATATGTACACCGTTACGTTCTCCGTAAATGTAAGGAGCCATGTTTGGGTCCCATTTTCTTGTTAGGTGACCAAAATGTACACCTGCGTCTAATAAATCTTTAATTTCAATATTTGCCATTTGTATTTAGTTTACGTTCCGTTGAGTTAGCAATAGGGAAGTAGCGAATACTCGATCTTCCCTATTTGGATGCTAAACTTATTACAGTCATTGACTGATCAACGACAACTTTGTTTTTAATTTCAATGAACCACCAAAAAAATTGGTGTACCAATTTCTGTATAAAACGATTAACGTTTTGAGAATTGGAATTTTTTTCTTGCTTTCTTTTGACCGAATTTCTTACGTTCAACCATTCTTGGGTCTCTAGTAAGTAAACCTTCTGGCTTAAGAATTGTTCTATTTTCTGGATCTAACTCAACTAAAACTCTAGAAATTCCTAAACGGATAGCTTCTGCTTGTCCTGTAATTCCTCCTCCAAAAACATTAACTTTAATATCAAATGCAGTTGCATTATCAGTTAAGTTTAAAGCTTGTAAAATTTTGTATTGTAAGTGTGGAGTAGTAAAGTACTCTTTATAATCCTTTTTGTTAACTGTGATATTTCCTTTTCCTTCAGAAACATAAACACGAGCAACAGCTGTTTTTCTTCTACCTATTTTGTGAATTGTATCCATTATTTAAGATCGTTAAGGTTAATAACTTTAGGTGTTTGTGCAGTTTGGTTATGTTCAGCACCAGCGTAAACATATAAATTTCTGTACAAAGCACTACCTAAAATATTTTTAGGTAACATTCCTTTTACTGCTTTTTCTACAAGACGTGTTGGGTCTTTTTCGAACATTTCTGTTGCAGTTAATGATCTTTGACCACCTGGATAACCTGTGTGACGAATGTAAGATTTGTCAGTCCACTTTTTTCCAGTTAAATT
>NZ_JBFLKT010000350.1:0-3245 GCF_040883305.1 Lutibacter sp. | reverse complement strand
TTTGGGAAGGACATGATGTAATGGAAGTTGCCTCTCCTATTGGCTGGAATAAAAACAAAGCGCTTGTTTTAGATTTTTACAATAAACGAAGACAGCAATTGTTAACTGTAGTTCCAAATCTAGCACATAAAGCATTGGTTACATTAGAAGAAAAATACCAAGTAAATATTATCACGCAAAATGTAGATGACTTGCACGAGCGTGCTGGTAGTAAAAACGTGTTGCATTTACATGGGGAATTATTAAAAGTTAGAAGTATCAAAAATCCTAGATTAATCTATTCTTGGAATAAAGATGTTTTACTGGGTGATCTTTGTGAGGAAAAATCACAATTAAGACCTCATATTGTTTGGTTTGGTGAGGAAGTTCCAATGTTAGATAAGGCAATAGAAATAGTTGCTAAAGCAGATATTATAATCATAATTGGCACTTCTATGCAAGTATATCCAGCTGCAAATTTAATACATTATATCACTCCTAGGATTCCGGTATATTTTATTGACCCAAAACCTGCAATTCAGAAAAATTACTTTCCAAATTTAACAGTAATCGGTGAAAATGCTTCAACAGGAGTTATTAAAGTTGTTACTGAATTAATTGACTAATGGCATTAAATAAATCGCCTTTTGAAATTACACTTCCCATTTCAATCAAATTAAACAGTTCTATATTCCTTTCTTGAGAATATTTTTTTGATGCCTTAAAATAGTCAATATTTTCATTAACAGGATTTTTTAAAAACCAGTTAAAATCGTTTTTATCTAAAAAGCTTTTAGAAGGATCCTTTAATTTAATGTAAATTCTAATTATTTCTTTTGAAGAACATTTAAATAAATTTATATCATTTTTTGAAATATGCTCTAAAAATTTAGTTTTAGTGAGCACATCTTCCCATACAACATCACTAAAAATATTTAATTCTTCTTCAGCCATTGCTGGTTTTTCTTTTTTTATAGTCTCCCACTCTTTTACATCTATTTGCTGTGTTGCTAAAAATTTAGAAAACTCTTTGTGTAATTCTAAAAACTGCTCTTTTGTTAATTGTCTGTATTTCATATTTAGGCATAAAAAAACCGCCCAATTTGGGCGGTTCAAATATAATATATTTGAAATTAAAATGTATATCTTAACC
The DNA here is from genome assembly GCF_040883305.1 of Lutibacter sp. Taxonomy (GTDB): domain Bacteria; phylum Bacteroidota; class Bacteroidia; order Flavobacteriales; family Flavobacteriaceae; genus Lutibacter. Next base: position 2,113 of record NZ_JBFLKT010000350.1, on the reverse strand, counting down.
CAAATTGTAATTGCCATCTAGATAACAAATTTGCATCATAAACAAATGTGTTTTTTAAATCTGAACTAAATGTATAAGTAGGAGTTCCAGATCCATCAACAGATACACCTATTGGTTGTACCGCATTTGGTTGTTGAACCAATCCCCAATCTGAACTAATTAAATTTCCAAAGTTTAAAATATCAATACTAAATTGTAAAGAATTATCTTCAGAAACTTTTAAATCTTGAAGAATTTTAACATCCCATCTTCCTCTCCAAGGAGCTAAAGCACCATATCTTTCAGCATAATTTCCTCTTCTTCCACTTAAGTAATCATCTTGCTGAATAAACTCTTCAAAAGCTTGTGCTTGGCCAGAACCAGAAAAATTCATAGAATTGATTTCAGATGATGTTGGAACATAAATTAAATCATTCAATCCTGAACCATCATTATTTATATCACCAGCATACGTATAATTAAATCTTCCTCCTTGGGCATACTCAAAAACAGTAGATATTGTAGTTCCCCATTTGTCATCAACTCCGTAAGTCCAATTTTTACTTACTATACCCAAAACTCTATGCGTATCTCCATATTTAGAATATGCTAATGTAGCATCATTTGCATTGCTTAACACTGGATTAAAATCAAATGCATCTCCAGTAATTTCAGCTTCAATAGAGTTTACATCTTTAGAGTTTAAATAGTTATAAGCTAAACTTGTATATAAACCATTTTCAAAGGATTTTTGAGCTTTAAAAGTTGCATTAAAAGTTCTTCCTTTATCAGAATTTGTAAAAACATATGCCGTATTTCCTTTATCAGAATCAGTATATATTCTTCTATTATCGATTCCACTTAAGGTTCCTGAAGGATTTGTAAGTCCCCAGTTTTGAACGTGAGCTCCATTAATATCTTTTGTGTAGGATAAATCTGTAGTTAGCACTACTCCATTTTCTAATTTTTTATCAACTCCTAAACTCGTTCTCCAAACTTGAGGAAATTTAAAATTAGGATCAACAACTTGATAATAATAAACATTAGGATTTGCTATTTGATTTCCTAACCAAACAAAAGGAAAACGACCTGTAAACAATCCTGTTCCTCCTCTAACTTGCAAAGTCTTGTCTGCATTTACATCCCAGTTAAATCCAATTCTTGGTGAAATTAGGAAATTATTGTCTGGCATTTTTGTGGAATCAAAAAATACAGTTTCACCATTTGAAGGGTTTGTATAAGGAATCCCTGGAACATATACTGCGCCTCTATCAATTACTTCTTGTGCCTTCTTTGCAGAATCAAAGAATAAAGGTTTATCAAATCTTACACCATATGCAACTTTAAAATTATCGTTTACATTCCATTCATCTTGCACGTAAAATGCCATTTGACCAACATTTGTTTCAGCTAAAGCCCAAGAGTCATTCGCATTATTAGCTGCATAAACTCCTTCTGCAGCTGCCATTGCATCTGCTAAAAAGCCGTTCGCAATAGCATCATTAAATGCTCCCATATTTGCAAAATCTCCAAAGAAAGCTCCTGCATATCCTCTGCTATCACCATATCCATAAGCACCTAAGTTAAATGAGTTATCAAATTGGAATTTTTCGAAAGAAAAACCAATAGTATAATTATGATTTCCTTTACTAATATTCATATTATTAGTTACTTGAAAAACTTTTTGATCTAACGTATTATGAATTGAAAAAGGTTCATGACCTGTAATAATATAATTCCCTCCACTGCCATCTTGAATTCTAAAAGCTGGCATAGGCGTTGATTTTGCTTTTCTAAAATCATCAAAGTGAGTAAATCCTATTTGAAATTTGTTAGTTACATTATCGTCAAATTTAGAATTTAATTCAGCTAAAAAAGATTGAATTTTGTTATTTATTTGATATCCCGCATTTTCAAATTGAAGCATTTGAGAATTTGGTCCTCTAAATCCTAAAGCTGTTGGATGTGCTGTTTTATCTTTTGATGCATCTAAAAAGTTATAGATAACAGCCAAACGGTTATCTTCATTAATATTCCAGTCTAATTTCAAAATTCCTTTTGTACTTTCAGAATTGTGTAAATAACCTTCAAATTCACCTGGATCATAACCTATACTTCTCAATCCAGACTGAAC
>NZ_JBFLKT010000349.1:0-3727 GCF_040883305.1 Lutibacter sp. | reverse complement strand
TCACAATAATGGTTTTGAAGTAGTTTACTACACTATTTGCTACGAAATTGAAAAGAACGATAAAAAATATCCACTTTTTCTATTAATTGCTAAAAAAGTATAGAATTTTAACTAAATAAATTTCGTCAATTCGAGTGAATTTCAGCCTTTTTATGCTTAAACTTTGTATTGAGAATAGAGTTTTATTTTACTTCTAATACCAGTTCATCATAAGCTAAAAACACGTTTTCTGGTAATATTTCTTCAACTTCTGAATGAAAACCTAAATGATGACTAATATGCGTAAAATAAGTTTTTTTAGGTTTTAATTCTTCTATTAATGCTAAACCTTCCTCTAAATTTAAATGTGAATGATGTGGTTTATGACGAATTGCATTTATAATTAAAACCTCCAAATTTTTTAGTTTTTCTTTTTCAACAGCATCAATCGATTTCACATCTGTTAAATAAGCAATATCATTAAATCGATATCCAAATATCTTCAATTTTCCGTGGTTTACTTCTACAGGAATTACTTTCAAATTACCTAATAAAAAAGGATTATTTTCAACTACATTTTGTTGCACACTTGGAGCGCCAGGATATTTATCTTCATCAATAAATATATAATCAAATCGCCTTGTCAAATTAACTAAAACTCGTTGTTGTGCATAAATCGGAACGCTGCCTAATTGAAAGCTATACGGACGCAAATCATCTAAACCAGCTGTATGATCTGAATGTTCATGCGTAAATAAAACGCCGTTAATTGCATTCACATTTGCCCGCAACATCTGGTATCTAAAATCTGGACCGCAATCTACCACATACGCAAAGTTATCCCATTCAACTAAAATTGAAACACGTAAACGTTTATCTCTTTCATCAGTTGACAAACAAACGGGGTGTTTTGAGTTGATAACAGGAATTCCTTGTGATGTACCAGTGCCTAAAAAAGTAATTTTCAAACTAGAAATTTTTGTAAAAATACAAGTATTCCATCATAATTTATAATTTTAAACAAAATAATAAATTGCTTTTTTTGTTATAAAAAATGTTTTTCACCCTATACTTTTGTAATAATTATTACACAATCTACAATATATCCATAGATTATTACAGATTAACTAATAAATGTGATTTTTATCAACCTTTATAGATAATATATTATTTATATTTACAAAGTACTATCGCAATAAGAAATAGTTATAATGAAAAATAAAAAATCAACCCTTTCTTTATATCGAATTTTTCGTATTTATGTAGTTTCGGTTGAATTTATTTTTTTTAAATCCAATTATCCATTAAAAACTAGCTCTTTTGCTGGTTTTCTTTTTTTTAAATTCCCTCAATATTCTATCCAAATTAACAATAGAAATAGTTTAAATATTTTTAATTCACTTTTTAATACATAAATAAATGAAAATAGGCATACTAAAAGAAACTCAAAAAGGCGAAAGACGTGTCTGTATTTCTCCAATCATTGCAAAACAGCTTATAGAAAAAGGCTTTGAAGTTTTGGTTGAAGAAGATGCAGGAGTTAATTCTTCTTTTAAAAATTCTGATTATGAAAAAATTGGAGCTACCGTAGAAATTAGAGGTGTGGTTTTTAAAGAAGCAAACGTGCTTGTAAAAATCAATCCTTTTGATGAAGAAGATTTAAAATTAATTGATAGTTCTCATATTCTAATGAGTCAATTATTCCATAAATCGCACCCAGAATTAATTAAAGCAATTGCTGAAAAAGGAGCTACTGCTTTTTCTATGGATGCAATGCCTCGTATATCAAGAGCTCAAGATATGGATGTATTGAGTTCTCAAAGTAATTTAGCGGGCTATAAAGCTGTTATTTTAGGAGCATATGAAATGACAAAAATATTTCCATTAATGATGACTGCTGCTGGAACAATTACTCCCTCAAGAGTATTAGTTTATGGTGTTGGAGTTGCTGGTTTACAAGCAATTGCAACTGCAAAAAGATTAGGTGCTGTTGTAGAAGCAACTGATATTAGAATGGAAACAAAGGAGCAAACAGAGTCTCTTGGTGCTAAATTTATTTCAGTAGATAATACTGGTGAAGAAAAGGCAGAAGGAGGATACGCAAAAGCTGCTTCCGAAGATTATGCTCGTAGACAAAAAGAAGCTGTTAATAAATCATTATTTCAAGCAGATTTAGTAATTACAACCGCAATGGTTCCAGGAAGAAAATCTCCTATTTTAATTACTGAAGATCAAATAAAACAAATGAAAAATGGTGCTGTTATTATCGATTTAGCAGCCGCACAGGGAGGAAATGTTGAATTAAGTAAGTTAAATAAAACCGTAATTAAGCACGGAGTAAAAATAATTGGAACTACAATTTCTCCTGAAAGTGTTTCAACAAACGCAAGTGATTTGTATGGTAAAAACATGCTTAACTTTTTAAAGCACCTCACAAAAGATAATGAGTTTATTTGGGATTTAGAAGAAGAAATTACAGATGAAACATTAATAGTACACAACGGTAAAATAAGAAAAAACGGAAAAACTGAATAACTATGACTGAATTTATAGATTTTATTAGCAATAATCTCCAAATGATATATATCGTAATTCTTATGATATTTGTTGGAGTTGAAATAATAGGCCATGTTCCTGCTGTATTGCATACACCCTTAATGTCTGGTGCAAATGCCATACACGGTGTTGTAATTATTGGTGCAATATTGGTAATGTTAGGTGCTGAACCTAATAATATTTTGGCATTATCACTTGGTTTTGTAGCAGTATTACTTGGAACTTTAAACGTAGTTGGTGGATTTGTTGTTACCGACCGCATGTTAGAAATGTTTAAAAAGAAAAAATAATGGAATATATATTTAGTCTAGAGTTTATTTATTTAATAGCATCAGTAACTTATATATTAGGTTTAAAAATGCTTGGGCATCCAGAAACTGCAAGAAAAGGAAATTTAATTGCCGCAGCTGGTATGACATTGGCTATTATTGGTACAATCTTTTTACACCAAGGTGAAGTAGCTTCTATTATTTACATTTTAATTGGAATAGCAATATTAATTGGAACCATAATTGGTTGGATGGTTGCTAAAAAAGTTGGAATGACAAAAATGCCAGAATTAGTTTCCCTTTTTAATGGAATGGGTGGGGCAAGTGCCGCATTAATCGGATTGATAGAATTTAATCATTACATTGGAGATCAATTATCAATTTTAACCATAATTGCAGGAATGATAATCGGAAGTATTTCATTTTCTGGAAGCATGATTGCTTGGGCAAAATTAAATGGTACTATGAACAAACCAATCAGATTACCAAAATACAACATCTTAAATAATGTCTTTTTAATTGGAATTCTGGGTTTCGGTGCATTTATGGTATTTAGTGGCTCTGATAGTTCATTATTTTTATACTTACTTTTCTTTGCCGCTTTAGCATATGGAATTTTATTTGTTTTGCCAATTGGTGGTGCAGATATGCCCGTTGTTATTTCATTATTAAATTCATTTACAGGTTTAGCCGCTGCATTTGGTGGTTTCTTGTATGGAAATATGGTAATGCTAACTGGTGGTATTTTGGTAGGTTCTGCAGGTACAATTTTAACACTTGCAATGTGTAAAGCAATGAACAGACCTTTATCAAATGTGATTTTTGGAGCTTTTGGAGAAGGAAGTTCTGCTGCAGCTAGTACTGGAGGAAAAATTGGAGGACACGTAAAAGAAGCTTCTGCAAGTGATGTTGCCATATTAATG
>NZ_JBFLKT010000032.1:0-5369 GCF_040883305.1 Lutibacter sp. | reverse complement strand
ATTTTCCACTATTTGCTTCGCTGGTTGCTATATATATAGCTTTATTCATTATAAAAATTTTATGCAAATATACTTTATAAGAGTTGGTTCACCAGTTTTTTAAAAAGAAAGTTTAGTGACTTTTGTCACTTTTTAAAAAAATATATTGGTGCTAAATTAGAAATTATTAAGAATACGGATTTTTATAAAAAACGGTGTGAATCAAACCAAAATTTATAACCTAAAAATATTAACTATTTTTATCAAACAGTTTTTTTAAAAAAGATTTCTTTTCAACTTCGGTATATCCATTCGAATACTTCCCAGAGCTATATCCATGCCCGTAGCCATAACCGTAACCATAGCCGTACCTAGATTTTATTTTAAAATCATTTAAAACAATACTTACTTTAGAAACTGAATCATTTTTGTGTTTATCATTTATAATTTTAAGCATTCCTTTTTGAGAATAATCTTGTCTCAACACAAATATGGTAGCATCTGTATATTTTAAAAGTTCCAGGGCATCACTAACTAAACCAATTGGAGGTGTGTCTAAAATTATATAATCATAATCTTCTTTTAATTTAGTAATAAGCTCTTCGGTAGCGGTGCTAATTAATAATTCAGAAGGATTTGGAGGTACTGGTCCAGATGTTATAATATCTAAATTAGGAATTTTAGATTTTTTAATAACCTCTGAAATATTCTTTTCACCAATTAAATAATTTACTACACCTATGTCGTTCGTTATATCAAAATCACCAAATATTTTTGGTTTTCTTAAGTCCAACCCAACTAAAATAGTTTTTTTACCACCTAATGCAAAAACAGTTGCCATATTTATAGAAATAAATGTTTTTCCTTCTCCACCAACTGAGGAAGTTACCAAAATTGTTTTGGACCGATCTTTTATTTTTCTATCAAATAAAAATTGAATGTTTGAACGTAAGGCTCTAAAAGATTCTGCTACCATAGATTTTGGTTTTAGAAATACTGCCAAGTTATTACTTGCCGTATTTTTTCCTATAACACCTAAAACTGGTATTGGCGTTAGCTTTTCAATATCTTCTGCAGTATGAATTTTATTATCTAGTATTTCTTTAGCAATAACAACAAAAAGTGGCAAGATTACACCTAATAATAATGCAATCATATAATTAAAAGATATTCTAGGTAAAATTGATCCTTGTCCTGTATCTTTTGCAGAATCTAACACCGAAATATCTGATACACTCGCTGCAATTGCAATATCTGCTTCGTAACGTTTTTGCATTAAAAACACGTAATTAGATTCAGTTAAACTATATTTTCTTTGATAATTTAATAATTTTTGCTCTTTATTTGGAAGCTTATTTAATTGGTAGTTATAAGTATTTAAGCGCTCTCTGCTATTTTTTAAACTTACTAAAGTGGCTTTTTTTAAAGATGATAAATTTTCAAGCAGTACATTTCTTGTTGTTTCAATCTCATCATTATTTAATTTTAATGAAGGATGATTTGGCGTTACTTCTTTTGAAAGTTTTTCGTTTTCTATTGAAAGTTTTGTTAGCTCACCTACCATTGCTGAAATTGATCCATCTTCTATGTTAATAATTGCTGGAGCCGGTATTTTTGAGAAGTTTGTATTATTCTTTATGTACGATTCTAAATTTTCAAAATACTCTATTCTGTCTGTAAACTGTTTTTGTAGTTTATCTAAACCTGTAGTTTGAGAAAAAATTTCTCCTCCTTGTGCTGATAAATCATAAATGGAGTTTTGTTGTTTAAATTTCTCAATATTAGTTTCAATTAATTTTAAGGTATCTGAAGTATTTTTAAACTGTGCATCAATAAATTCTTTAGTGCTTCTTGCATAGTTTGTTTTCTGATCTAATTCTACTTCAGATAAAACTTCAACAGTTTTATTTAAAAAATCTACAATTCTATTTTTATTAGAACCTGTTAAAGAAAGTTCTATTAAAGAAGTACCTGACAATCCTTTTGCTCTAATATTTTTATAATTGCTGGTTACACTATTTAAAGAATTTAATTTTATATAGAATATGTTCGCTATACCAATTTTAATTAGATCAGATTTTAATATCTGAGCTTTTAGAAATGGTAAGTTTATATACTCATCAAATGCATATGATTTTGAGAAACTACCATTATCAGGAATAAATCTTTCGGTAGTTTCGCTTTTATAATTTATTAAATTATATTTTTTTTCTGCATCAAAATCAACCGATAAATTAAAATTATTTTCATCTATAATTTCAATTTTAACAAGTGTATTTAATAATTGGTTTTGGTTGGGTTGCAACTTTATTTCAAATGGCGTTTCTTTATAAACATCTTCCATTCTAAACCTGCCATCTTTTAAATAATCTATATAAAAACCAAGCTCTTTAATAACATTTTCGTTATGAGATCTAGATGTCAAGGCTTTTCTAATAGATTCTACTTTATCGCTTACACCTCCCCAATTAAATGCAATATTTGTTCCGGTAGAAAACAGCGGATTTTGTTTTTCCTTAACTGCAATTGTTGTTGATAAACCATAAATTTTTTCAGAAGAAATATTAAAATAATATGCAATAGCTAATGCCAACAATATTGCAAATACAAACCATTTCCAGTTCGCAATTATTCTAAATAAGTAATCTTTAATATCAGAAATATGTTCGCTGGTGTGTTCACTAAAACTAAACTTATTATCCATATTATTATAAATTTTTAACTAATAATACAGAACTTACTAAAAAAGATAAAATTGTAACCACTGTTGTAAAAGATTGAAATCCTGTTGTACCGGTTCCCCACGACTTTTGTTTTAAAGGTGCAACGTACACAATATCGTTAGGTTGTAAATAAAAGTTTTCTGAATTAAAAAGTTCAATTTTGGTATAATCTAAAGTGTACTTTTTAACACCATCAATTGTTTTTCTTATAATCGTAACATTTTCTCTATTTCCAAAAGGTGTAATTTCGCCTGCATTAGAAATAGCATCTATAATAGAAACTTGATTTTGCATTAAATTTATAGAACCTGGTGAACCTACTTCTCCTGTAACAACAATATTTATAACTGCCAGTTTAACATTAACAAATAATTGTTCTGGATTTTTGAAAAAAGTTTCAAGATTTTGTTCTATTTTTTCACGAACTTCCTTTTCTGTATAACCCAAAACATTAACATCGCCTAAATACGGAATTCTAATATTTCCGTGTCTATCAACAGAATATCCTGTAAAATATAAATTTTGAGTTTTATTTGCAGCGCTACTTGTATTTTCTCCATCACTTGTAAACATTGCCACAATTTCCGGATTGCTACCTTTAATATCAATATATAAAATATCATTAATTTGAAGTCGGTAAGGCTCGTTATTTAATTTATAAAGTTCAGATTTACTAACAGGTTCACCTTGAAAATATGTCATTTTCTTTGTAGAAATGCAAGATGTAAAAAAAGTTAATAATAATATAATCAAAAAAAGATTCTTCATATAAAAATTGTATAGGAGCATCACAAATATAATTTTTAATAGCAGATTAAAATAATTTTTCAGCTATTTTCGCAATATATCATAATAAGTATGTGGTTCAAAATAAAGTCATATTTTTTATTTTTAATAAAGTCAACTAATAAACACGGGGTTCATTCTCCTTTTGTTTACAATTTAGTTACTGAGTGTTTTAATAAAAAAACTGAATCAGACAGCTTAAAACTGATGATTTCTATTCAAAATTATTTATACAATAATAACACAAATATTACTGTAAACGACTTTGGAAGAGGTTCAAAAATATTTAAAACTCAGAACAGAAAAGTTGCTCAAATTGCAAAAGTTGCTGGGATTTCAAAAAAACGCGCTGCCCTATTAATTAGACTTATTGCATATGTTAAACCTAAAACTATTCTTGAATTAGGAACTTCTTTAGGGCTAAGTACTGCTGCTTTAAGTATTGGAAATCCAAATGCTTCAATTATAACTGTTGAAGGTTGTAAAAATACTGCTAAAAAAGCTGAAGAGTTGTTTTCTGAATTTAATCTAACCAATATTAAATTAATTAATAACCAATTTAAGGATGCATTGCCAAAATTAGTAAACAACACTAACTTTGATTTTATATATTTTGATGGAAATCATCAAAAGGAAGCCACTTTAAACTATTTTAAACAATGTTTGGTTACTGCAACTAACAATTCAGTTTTTATTTTTGATGATATAAATTGGTCAAAAGAAATGCAAGAAGCCTGGGAAGAAATTAAAAATAATCCAAAAGTTACTATTACAATTGACACTTATTTTTGGGGAATTGTTTTTTTTAGAACCCAACAAGCCAAACAACATTTTACCATTCGTGTTTGAGTTTTTGGAAATCCAAAGCCAAAAATTAAAAGATTATACGTGAAACTTCAAACGTGAGACTCAAATAGTCAAGAGAGCTTTTTTACTTTCGACATTTCTCGTCTCACATTTCACTTTTCAACTTCTCAAGTACAATTACATTTTAGAATCAATATAATCCATTACTTCATTTTCAACTTTTAAGGTTTTATTATATACAGTTTTCGCTTTATTCAATATATCTTCAGCATAAACTCTGTCTTTTATGTCTTTTGCATTTATTCTAACATTAAAATAAGCTCCAATTACAGCTGTTCTGGCACATAAAATTCCAACTCCAGCATCAGATAGTGAAGTTTGCATACCTTCAGCAATCATAGCTTGCATAACTTCCATAGAATTGTATGCAGTTTCCATTACTTGAAATGGTATTTCAGTAGCATATTTAGTTGCATTTTCTATAGCTTCTTTACGCGCTTCAATTTCTTCAGAATTCGATTTTGGCATTCTAAAACCATCTATAATTTTGTTAAAAGCATTGGTGTCTTCATCTACTAAAAACAATAATTTATTTTTATACGTTTGTCCTTTTACGGCCCAATCTGAATAAAATTCCCATTTAGCATCCCAACCAGCTTTATGTGCAGAAAGGTTTGCAACCATAGTACCTAAAGAAACTCCCAAAGCACCAACATATGCCGAAATAGAACCTCCTCCCGGAGCCATAGATTCTCCAGCAGTTTCTTCAGCAAAACCTTTAACAGTAAAATCTATAAGTTTTTTTGAAGTAGTATCTTCTAATAAATATTCAATAATTTTTTCATTTGGATTAAAAGGTTTTAAATCGTCTAGTCCTAAGGATTTTATAGCAATTTTAATTTTTTCTTCTTCTGAAATTCCTAAAGAACGTTCTTGCTTTTTTAGAAAATAATCACCCGCATCTAACATTGCTTTTAAAGGAATTAATCCAATTAATTCCGAGCCTGTTACTCTTAAACCTCTTTTGGTTGCAGACTTTACAGTTTCATCAAAAGCTACGTGCATAGATGTAAT
>NZ_JBFLKT010000348.1:0-3269 GCF_040883305.1 Lutibacter sp. | reverse complement strand
TAATGCAAGCTATTTCAAAGCACAACAATAAAGTAAATGAAATAAAAACATTTAATTATGAAACATTTGATGATGTGGATAAATTTTTAACCAAAAAAAGAAGCGAAGCAATGCTAAATCGTGATTCGAGTAGAATGAAAGAATCTCAAATGCAAGCAAATGAAATGCTAGCTCCTCTGCGTAAAAAAGTGCTATTACAAAAAAACATTTTGAATACTACTCTAGAAAAAGAATTGTCTGAAAAACAGTATAAAGTGTGGATAAAATACCAAAAAGGAGCGCTGAAAAAATTAAATCCTAACACTCAGAAAAATCAGCAAGGCCAAAGTGGTCAACAATTTAAAAGAAGTGGTGGAAAACAAAAAGGAATGGGTAGAGGAAGTTATTAAGTTTACTTCATAAATAAACAATACATTAAATTAAAAAAAAATCTGAAAAAGCGCTCTATACATTTTTAACCTCTGTTGGTACAATAGAAGCAACCACCAATTATTCAAACTGGAATTTTAGATAATTTAAATTTTAGGGTAACAAAATTTAAAATTGGTTGATATAGTTGTAAAGAAACAAAATTTTACAAACTATAAAACAACTATCATGAAAACTACATTATTTTTATTCGCAACATTATTTATTTCAACAATTACATTTTCACAAACTTCTAAAAAAGGCTACGACTATTATAAAGCTTCAAGCCACACTAAAATGAACAAAGGTGAGCTTATTGACGCCATGGCTAAAGATGCTAATAATTCACAAAAAAGAGCTGCACGAACAGGAAGAAACCCACAAACAGGAAAAGAAATAAAAATTTCTAATAAAACCAAAGCACAACATAACTGGATGAATAATCCTAGTAGCGCAGGAAATTTAAATCAAAAATCTGGACAAACCTCATCTAAAAATTCAAGAGTCAGACCAATTGACGGAAAAAATGAAGTTGGGAAAACACAATCGAACAATCTTAGAAAAAGACCGGGAAGAACTACATACAAAAAAATGAAAAAGTAATAATGTTTAAATCCGACTATTCCTACAAAAGCAACTGAATACAATAGCTTTAAAAGTACAAAAAATTCAAATCATTAATATATAAGGCTGTTTAAAAAGCGACAATTTCGTCAATCAGTATCATGAGATTCTGAATCAAGTTCAGAATAACGGGTTTTACTATATTTCAAACTGCCTATTTTTTTATCCCCCAACGGTAGCAGTAATTCCAACACTGTTAAATAGTGCAACAATAGTGGTTAATTCATTTAAATCAGGAGTTTCAAATACGTGATTGTTAGTTGGAGCTCCTAATTTTATATGCTTATTCTCTGCAATATTATGGTAAGGCAATAAATTAACCACCTTCCTATTTCCTGCTAAAGAATTTATAAAATTGGCCGTTTCTCTAATATTTTCTTCGGAAGTATTTACACCCTTAATTAACGGAATTCTAAAAATGATGTCACAATTTGTTTTTGCCAATGCTACAATATTTGACAGTATTTTTGCATTAGAAACACCTGTAAACTGCTTATGCTTTTTGGAATCCATCACTTTTAAATCAATTAAAAATAGCTCGGTGTGTTCGGCAACTTCCAAAACAGTTGCTGCACTCGCAAAAGCTGTGGTATCCACTACTCTATGGTAATTGCGTTTTCCACATGCTTTTAAGGCTTCCAATAAATAGTCCGCATGCATTAAAGGTTCTCCTCCCGAAAAAGTAACTCCTCCACCCGACTGGTCAAAAAATATGGCTTCGTTATCAATCTTTTGCATCAAGTCTGAAATTGGAATGTTTGAACCCAACATTTCAAATGCTTTTGTTGGACACACTTCAGCACATGTTCCACATAAATTGCATACATTATAGTCAGTTTCAATACCTTCCGAAGTCATTTTTAAAGCATCGTTTGGACAATTTTCTATACAACTTAATGCGCCTATACACTTTTTAGCGTTGTACATTTTTTGCACCTTTGGCGACATGCTTTCTGGATTATGACACCATTGGCACTGCAAATTACAGCCTTTAAAAAATACTGTTAACCGAATTCCAGGACCATCATTTATAGCATATTTTTTAATATCGAAAATTAAACCTGTACTCATATTTTTATTTTATTTAACTATCGTCACTTCGAGTGCTGCGACCTTAGGAGCAGCGTATCGAGAAGTAATCATAGCTACTAAAAAGTTCTCGATACAATTTTTTATCAAAAATCACTCGAACTGACGAAGTTTATACACCTACATTGCTTTTCAAAAAACGCTCAACTTATACACTATTCACTATAAAAGCATCACTTCGAGTGCTTCGACCCTGGGAGAAGTGTATCCAGAAGTCTTGCACTTCTGAAAAGTTCTCGATACAATTTTCCTTCATTTTATTTCTAAAAATCACTCGAACTGACGAAATTTATCTAAAACGATTCATTTTCGGTTCTATCAATAACCTCTTGTTGTAAATCAGCATTCATATCGTTAAAATAATCGCTATAACCTGCCATACGCACCAATAGATCTTTATAATCTTCTGGGTTTTCTTGTGCAGCATACAAAGTTGCAGTATCTACAATATTAAACTGAATATGATGTCCGCCCAACGCAAAATAACTACGTACTAAATGTCCTAATTTTTTTAAATCTTCATCGCGCTTTAATAAACTTGGTAAAAAACGTTGGTTCAGCAACGTTCCTCCAGATTTGGTTTGATCTAACTTTGTCAAAGATTTTATTACTGCCGAAGGTCCGTTGGTATCTGCACCGTGTGATGGTGAAGTTCCGTCGGAAATAGATTTATGCGCTAAACGCCCGTTTGGTGTTGCACCCATTATTTTTCCAAAATACACATGACAGGTTGTGGACAACATATTTAAATGAAAGGTTTCCCCTTTTGTATTTGGTTTTCCATCAATTGCTTCAAATAAATCGTTGTACACTTCAAGTGCAATTGCATCTGCATACGCATCATCATTTCCGTAAAATGGAGTTTTATTCAATATGGTTTGACGTAAAATTTCCTTACCTTCAAAATTGGTTGAAACAGCATTTAAAAGTGTATCCATTGCAACCGTTTTATCTTCAAAAACGTGCTTTTTTAATGTGGCTAAACTATCCGTAACAGTTCCTAAACCGGTACATTGAATGTAATTTGTATTGTAACGCGGCCCGCCATTGTAATAATCCTTTCCTTTGGTAATACAATCTTCTATAACCACCGATAAAAATGTGGCGGGACTGTATTTTGCAAACATGCGGTCGATATAATTACTCAC
>NZ_JBFLKT010000347.1:0-3217 GCF_040883305.1 Lutibacter sp. | reverse complement strand
GATATACTCCATTACCAGGATATGAAATTTCACCAAAATGATGTGCTGAATTGTCCGCTAATTGTACTGGAAAGGAAAAAGGTAATTTTCCTGAAGGATTTATAGCTCCACTAATAACAGATGCTAATGCATTTCCTGCTTCGCTTCCTAAATACCAACCTTGCATAACTGCATTTACTTTAGATAACCAAGGCATTGCTACTGCATTTCCACTTATCAAAACAACACCAATGTTTTTATTCACTTTAATTAATTCATTTAAAAGTGCTTCTTGTCCAAAAGGAAGTCCAAAATCTAGTCGATCTCCACCTTCACAATCTTGATGATGATTTTTATTTAAACCTCCAAAAAATAGCACTATATCCGCTTTTTTAGCGACTTCAATCGCTTCGTTCTTCAATACTTCAGCATCTAATTCTGATGCAATAACTTCACCGTAAGCTGGCGGACCAGAAGCATATCCCATTGCATGTACAATTGTAGCATTTTTATATTTTTCTTGCAATCCTTTAAGTGGTGAAATTTCATTTTTAGCTTTCAATTCTGAAGAACCTCCGCCAACTGTCATTTTACGCGTTGCATTTTCTCCAATAACTGCAATGGTCATTTTTTTTGTTGAATCTATAGGGAAAAATGAATTGCTATTTTTTAACAGTACAATTCCTTCACTTGCCACTTCGCGTGCAACTTCAAGATGTTCAATATTATTAATGCTTCCAAAACCACGATGTTTGTTCATATTAGTTTTAAACATTAAACGCAAAATCCTACGAACTTTATCATCTACAATCATTTCATCTATTTCCCCATCTTTAATCATTTCTAAAAAAGGGTGCGCTAGATAGTAGTTATCATACGCATTTAATGAAGTTGAAGTCAATCCGTCTGTTCCAGTTCCCATCTCCATATCTAAACCATAAATTGCCGCTTCTTTTGTATTATGAGCAGAACCCCAATCTGAAATAACAACCCCGTCAAATTCCCAATCTCCTTTTAAAATTTTATTCATTAATAACTCATGATGCGTTGTATACTGACCTCTAAATTGATTGTAAGCTCCCATTACACTCCAAACCTTACCTTCGGTAACAGCTGCTTTAAAAGCAGGTAAATAAATCTCATTCAATGCCCTATCACTAACTTTAACATTAATATGATTTCTCCATTTTTCTTGATTATTTAATGCATAATGCTTTAAACATGCAGCAACTCCATTTTCTTGAACACCTTGAATATAAGGTACTACCATTTTAGAAGCTAAAAAAGGATCTTCTCCCATATATTCGAAATTACGTCCATTCATTGGAGTTCTATAAATATTTACTCCCGGACCTAATAAAACATCCTTTTCTCTATATAAAGCTTCTTCACCTAAATTTTTTCCATATTTTTTAGATAATGCAGGGTTAAAAGTTGCGGCCAAACAAGTTAGCGCAGGAAAAGCAGTTATAGAATCGTTAGTCCACTTAGCATATCCCCAATTATCCCAATTTATTTCACCTCGAACTCCATGAGGGCCATCAGACATCCAGACTTCTGGAATTCCCAACCGTCCTACTCCGGGTGTTGAAAACTTTGATTGTGCATGGCACATAGCAACTTTTTCTTCTAAAGTTAATAATGAAATAATACTATCAATCTTAAATTCTACTATCTGATTAACTTCACTTTTAACAGTACTCTTTTGAGCATAAATACTTACGTTCATACTTAATAAACCACAAAATATTATAAATACTCTAATCTTTTTTCTACTCATGTTTTTAATTATCCTATTGTAGTTAAAATAGCTTATAACACTTAATTACGTTTTTCATAATCTGGTCGTTTAGGCATTTTAAAACTTTTATCACTATTTAATAATCTTAAAACTTCCTTAATCCCAGCTTCTAATTGTATATCAGTTCCATTAGCTAATTGTTGGAAATCTTCAATAACTTCTATGTCAGGATCCACACCGTGTCCTTCTTTAAACCAAACACCATCAGGATCATACATTCTAAAAGTAGGCATGGTAATACGTCCATTATCAATTAAACTAGGTGCTCCTGAAATTCCAATTAATCCTCCCCAAGTACGAGTTCCAATCAACGGACCAAGACCTCTTTTTCTAAAATAATCTGGAAACGCATCTCCTCCTGAACCACTAAAACCGTTAATAAGCATCACTTTAGGACCAAAATTACCGGAAGGTGGCCATGCCCAATCTTTACCATCTCTAACGGCAAAAAATGCTAAAGGGTCTCTATCTAGTAATTCAATAAATCTGTCAGGTATTTGCCCACCACTATTAAAACGTTCATCTATAATCAAACCTTCTTTATTCATTTGAGCATAAAATTGTCGAATCAACTCATTTTGACCATCACGACCCGTACTACGAACATATATATACCCTATTTTACCATTGGTTGCATCGTCTACCCGTTTGCGATTACTTTCTATCCATGCTAAATGACGCAATCTAGTTTCAGAACCCATAGGCTTAATTATTACCTTTTTCGCTTTTAAAAGTGATGGCATATTATTTACAGTAATTTGTACAGTAGCATCAGCAAGACCTTGCAAAGCAGCCGATATTGGCTTTGTAGTATCAATAGGAAGTCCATTTACAGCTAAAATATAATCTCCTTCTTTAACTGTTACGCCAGGTTTTGCCAACGGTGATCTTACTTCAACATCCCATGGCGCGCCAGAGATTATTTTTTTAATTCTATAATAACCATTTTCTAAACTTATATCTGCGCCCAAATAACCAACATTCATTCTTTTTGCAGGTGTTATATCACCACCACCGGTATATGTGTGAGATGCATTTAACTCTGCAATAAGATCTCCAATAATTATATTTACATCATTGCGTGAATTAGACTGTTCAATTAATTGACCATAACGAATTCTCATAGCATCCCAATCGACACCATGCATATTAGGATCATACAAATAGTCGCGCTCAAATCTCCAAACATCATTAAATAGCTGTTTCCATTCTTCTTTAGGAACAACATTCATAACCATCTTTTGAGTAGGAACTGTCTTATCTATTTTTTGATTCTCTTTAATATCAATAACAGCAAGTTTCCTCCCTTGCATAACAAGTATTTTCTTGCCATTAGCAGCAACACTAAAATTAGATACTTTTGGAATAATAGTTTTTACTTCGCTTTCTTTAAAATCATAATAATCAAGAGACGAAGACGCTTCTCTTGATGCACCT
>NZ_JBFLKT010000346.1:0-4732 GCF_040883305.1 Lutibacter sp. | reverse complement strand
TAGGTAAAAAAACCAAATAAAGCACCCATTAAAATTGCGTTATTATCAGAGTTTTTATTTACCGATGGATAAATTGCGAAAATTGAAATTCCTAATACAAAAATAAAGTAAAAGATGAATGCTGCGGTCCAATTAACATTATCCGATAAAAAACCTCCTAAGTATTTTTGATAGATACTTTTAGCGATAACACCTAACCACAACATATCTACAATTAAAAAAACCAAAAATGTGAGCAAGTAACTAAAAATTATACTTTCTATATTCATCTTAACTTCTTGTTTAAATATTAGTATTCGTTTTTTGTTATTAACGTTAAACTTAGCAATTATTTTTCTACTTTTCTAAATGCCAAAATAAACTATACCCAATGTTAGCCTTTCGTTATTTAAGGTTATGTATTTATTAACGATACGATAAAAACTAACTTGTATATTTTACAATGCAACTTTTAACGCCTCTATTAACTGATCAATTTCCTCCATACTGGTGTAATGCAAAAAAGAAATTCTCAACACGCCAGGTTTTCTTGGAATATCCATATCTATAAGGGGACGAACCGCATAAAAATCGCCCTTCCCTAACATTATTTGATGTTTTACTAAAGTTGCATAAACCTGATCAAGAGTTCTATTTTTAGGAATAATAGAAACAGTTGCCGCTCTTACTTCTGCATCATCAGGACCTATTATTTGAACATCATCACGAGATTTTAAAAAATCAAGTAAGCGCTCCAAAAGTGCTTTTTCATGCTCATTAAATAATTTAGTTAACGCTCTGTTTTTTTGTGCAGGTTCTGCTTTCTCATTAAAATGGTGTTTATAAACCGCATCAAAATAATCCAATATTCCGCTAGCAGCTGCAATTTGAGCATGATCAGGTCCTGCTGGCGTTAACATAGCTCTGGTTATACCTTCTTTGAAAAAGTGAGATTGGTTTTCCATCTTTCTTATCAGCTCTTTATTCACATACATCATTCCCAAATGAGGGCCATATGTTTTGTACAATGAAAAAAGATAAATATCTGCACCCAAATCTTTTAAATCAGGAAAAGCATGAGGAGCGTAAGCAACTCCATCCACCACAGATAAAGCCCCATGCTTATGAGCTCTTTGGCTAATTTCTTTAACTGGATTAATGTGACCTATTACATTCGAGCAATGCGGAAAAACCAACATTTTTGTTCGGTCAGAAAATAAGCCTTCCAATTCATCCAAAATCAATAATCCTGTTTCCGAATTGACATGCCATTCTATAATTTTAATTCCTTTATCGGCTAATTTTCTCCATGCACCTGCATTTGCTTCATGATCTTGACAAGACACAATGATTTCGTCACCGTTCTTCAATATTGGACTCATGGCGTTTGCCAGCACATAAATATTTTGTGTAGTGGATGGACCGAAATGAATTTCTGAATCGTCAACATTCAAGTAATCAGCCATTCTCTTATAAGAAGCCTCCATTAATTCTCCAGCTAACATTGAAGCAGGATAAGGATAGTTGACCTGCACCTTGTTTTTCATATAAAAATCGGTTAATCGATTAATAAATTGAATACAAGGATAGGATCCTCCAGCATTTTCAAAAAAAGCCCATCCCTTTAAAGAAGGCTCAGAAAAAGCTGGAAATTGTGCGCGAACAAATTCTAAATCAAGTTTCATAGTTAAATAGTAAATTAAAAATATTATTCATATTAAATATAGCAATAATTTTATACGTTTTTAGCTGTTGGCATTTTCAAGTTCAAAAATAATATTAGATTCATTATCTAAATCTTTTCTATTCTTAATTAGATAAAATCCATTCTTTTCTAATAATCTTTTGGAATTCTCATTTTTATTATGCGTAAAAGCCTCAATTTTTTCAAGTTTTAATTCTTTAAATCCAAAATCAATAATCATTTTTAGAGCTTCATTCATTATCCCTTTTTTATGAAATTTAGGATCTAAATCATAACCAACTTCAGCAATTTTATTGTTCTTAGAAAAATTCCACAAACAAATTGTTCCGATAATAATGTTAGGATCATTTTTTAAAGTTATTCCCCAAGTTATAGATTTATTTGTTTCGATATATTCATTTAGCTCTTTTATAAATTTTATAGCATCAGATATATTTTTAGTTCTTCTATTTTCAGGTCTTTCAATGAATTTTGTGACCGTCTTGTCCGAACGTAAGAATAGGATGACTTCACAATCAGACAATTCAATTTTTCTTAATAAAAGTCTTTCTGTTTTTATTTCTGGAAAAGGTTTAAATTTCATTAAATTTCTATTTTTAGCTTGCAGCTAACTTGTTTGGGTTTGATTAGTTGTGGGAAAGGACGCCAGTCATTTTCCGCCGCAACCGAAAGATAATTAATAAGATTGAATTTCCGAGAGGAAATTCAGCCGTAATTAATTATACACGGCTTAAGTTAGCAATAGTTATTTTAATTCATATTCGCATTATATTCCTATGGCAGTTGGATAAGGATATCCTTCTCACTTAATATGTCTTTATAAACAGAACTAATTTTGAAAATTACATTTTGGCTTTCATTTTTATTGGCATATCGGATTGATTTTTCCCAGGCAGAAACTAAATTATCTCCAATTCCACTCAATTGAATCAAGGGTTGCTGTTGGAATTCCGTATTTTATGGAAAGTTCCTTCGCATATTTTTTTTCTAGTATGTTAAGGTGATTATAGAACTGAGGATGTTTCATATCGGCAGAAAACTTCTTTTCGATTTCTTTTCTGGCACGATCTTTTGATTTGAAAATTTCTCCCTCAATTTGTATTCGCTCTGCAATGGTAAACCCCCATTTGGATTCCTCTATCCTGCTATAGGCCTCATCATTAAGGTTTAACCATAGTGAATTAAGGCCCCTAATTCTCTGCTTCTTGGATATCCAAGAATTCTGATCATTTCCCTTAAGGGTAAGCCAAACTTGTTGTTTAGAACCTTCATCTATTTCGACAGTCCACCTACCGATAACTTTATCTTCATCTAAAATTTCTCCTTGCTGATTAAATGTATAACTGAATGAGGGGTTGTACCAGCTACCGGGTAACATTTTTTGGATTACATCAATAACATCAATGTGCTTTGTTGAAGTATCTATTTTATTCCAATCAAATGAAGTCAGAATTGTTTTCTGTTGGTGGGATGGACAGCGACCACTAAGACCATTAACCCAAATATCCTGAGCACATAAATTTCCACCCCACATATAGCCTTTGGAAGATTCATTATAGGCTACCATAAACCAGGGATATCCATTTGAAATGCTATTTGTCTTGCTTATAAGTAGTACAGAAGAATTGGGGCTGAATATAGTATCTATTGATTCTGCAAATGATGGTTCTTTATAAACTATTCCATCGCTTGTTCCAATAGAAATGGGGTCTCTATTGATATTGGAAAAATTTACTTGTCTTACGATGTAAAATAGAGCAGCAGCGGCTCCAATAGCTATAAAGACAGCCTTAAAACCATAAAGTTGTACCAAAGTACCAAATACCCAAGCGCTAAAAATCACTAAAGTAAAAAGACCTACACCTATTGCTATCAACGCAGCAATAACCATTAACATTATATCGAGAAGTCCACTTGGGTGTTGGGCTAAACTCCATGCAGTGAATGCAGCTATACCCGTAATTAGTAAGCCAGATATCATTAATGTAATAGCGGTAACGTGACCAATATTTTTAAGATTAATTCTCATTTCTTTTATTATTTAGTTACGAAACACAATGGGCTTTTATAAGATTTGTGCGACTGGAAAATCGGAGATTTTTCGGACGAAGCAAATCGTTTGTTGAATGTTTGTCGGTTTGTTATTTAGTTTAAATGTAAGCATAAATTTTGTGAGGTGTTGGCAGTATTATTATTCAATTATTTTTAGAATATCAATTAAAGTTACTACAACGGATTTGGTAATTAGCTCTGTTAATAGCTTACTATTAGCTGATAATCCAAGAATATCATTATTTGAATGTATATGATTATTAAAATTACTACTAAATAAATCAATTTCGTCGATTAGCATTATAGCAGGGATATTTTTAGCCCAGAATGATGAATGGTCACCTGCAGAAACAATCATTGATGTTGAATCTACTACATATTTCAAGTCTGGAACATAGGAAGTTAAGGAATTCACATATGTATTCATTAAATTTTCGGATAAATTATTAACACAGATGCTTACACTTAGATTGTCGCCATCATTCACATATGAAACCATATCCATATTTATCATGCTTGATATTTCAGCGTTGTTATTTACCATACTGTCGATAAAGGCTTTACTGCCAATGCGTCCAATTTCTTCACCGGAAAATAACACGAACATAATTGTTTTTTCAAATTCAGAATCTGAGAAAATGCGAGCTATTTCAATAACGCTAGATGTTCCGGAAGCATTATCATCAGCAGCAGGTGCACCACTTTCGTAGCTATCATAATGAGCACCTAATACATAAATAGAATCGGAGAATAGTGTCCCGTATTTAACTGCAACTATATTTGGCAACAAACCTTCTTTGTAATTCTGCAAATATATTGTATCAAGTTCTTTGTTATCAAAACATGAAATTAAATGTTTAACACACTCATTATTGTTGTCAGTTGTAAATCGTTCCATTTGTTCAAGCAAGGCAATGTTATTAAAAATAGAATCTCCAGAAACTAAATCAACGACACTTTCTATCATATGCTTTTGTCCAAATAATTGAAGGTTTA
>NZ_JBFLKT010000345.1:0-5894 GCF_040883305.1 Lutibacter sp. | reverse complement strand
TTTAGAAAGTGTAACACCAATTTGTGGTTCTTTAGAATAAAAATATGTTTTTGGTGTAAAGTAATGTTGAATTTCAGCAATAAAACTGTCCGTTATTAAATGCTTTAAAGCTATCTTATTGGCATCTTTTTAACAGAATTTACCATTATTAATTATACTTTTATTGTAGATTTGGGTATTCAAAATTAAAAAACTTGTTATGAATAAAAAAAAACTAGCCTATTTAGTTGGCGCAGTTAGCATTTTAATTATTATATACATATTTTATAATAAAACATCTAACGAAGATGTTTTTATCACTGCTAAAGTTACAAAAGGCACTTTTGTAAATGAGGTTTATATTTCAGGTGAAGCCCAATCTACAAGTTCTAAAAAAATTAATGGACCTAGCAATGCCAGACGCTTTGGAGTTTACAACATTAAAATTCAAGATTTAGTACCTGAAGGTACTGTTGTAAAAAAAGGAGATTATATAGGAAAACTTGATGTTTCTGAAGTAAATGGAAAAATTCTTGATGCTCAATTAAATTTGGAGAAGGCAGAGTCCAGATTTACTCAACAGCAATTAGACACTACACTCACGTTAAAACAAGAACGTAATACCATAAAAGATTTATTATTCAATATAGAGGAAGATAAACTAGAATTAGAGCGCTCTGCTTACGAATCTCCAGCCACAATTAGGTCGTTAGAACTTCAAATAGAGAAAGTAGAACGAGATTTAAAGGAGAGAAAAGTAGATTATTCTATCAAAAAAAAACAAGCTAATGCCAAAATGATTGAGGTAGGAACTGAGGTTTCCAAAATTAGGAAGGAAATAGATGAGCTATTAGAACTGCAAAAACAATTCACTATTTTTTCTGATGATGATGGTATGGTAACTTATGTAAAAGAATGGAATGGCTCTAAAAAGAAAGTGGGTTCAACTATAACCCCTTGGGAACCTGCCATTGCTAGTTTACCAGATTTAACCAAAATGGAATCTAAAACCTATAGTAATGAAGTTGATATTAGAAAAATAAAAAAAGGTCTTGTAGCTAAGATTGGGTTTGATGCATTTCCGGATATTGAATTAGAAGGTGTTGTAACAGAAGTCGCTAATGTTGGTGAAACCAAAGCAGGTTCAGATATTAAACT
Organism: Lutibacter sp.; assembly: GCF_040883305.1. Lineage (GTDB taxonomy): Bacteria > Bacteroidota > Bacteroidia > Flavobacteriales > Flavobacteriaceae > Lutibacter. The sequence goes on along the minus strand of NZ_JBFLKT010000345.1, from coordinate 4,757 downwards.
TTTTCAGGTTTTAATCAAACTAAATGAAACTAATACAAGTATTAGACCGGGAATGACAACATCAAACAAAATATTAACAAAACAACAAGAAGATGTTTTAATGATTCCCCTGGAAGCCATATTTTCTAATGATTCAATTAGTTATACTTATGTGAAATCGGGTTATTCCATTGCTAAAAAACAAATAGAATTAGGTTTCTCAAACAATGAAGTGGTAATAATAAATAAGGGATTAGAAGAAAATGATATTGTTTACTTAAACAAACCTAAAGACTTAGACGATAAAAGTATAACTCTATTAAAATAACTATGATAGACAACATACTTTTAGAAAAACTAAAGTCAAATTTTAGTGAAGCATTTTGGTTTATTAAAACCAATAAAGTTAGAACGTTTTTAACAGCTTTAGGTATTATTTTTGGTGTTGCCTCTGTTATAGCAATGTTAGCCATTGGGAATGGTGCTGAAAAAGAAATTTTAGCACAATTAGAATTAGTTGGGGTTAACAATATTGTTGTAACACCTATTCCTGATAAAGAAGATGAAGATACTAACGAAAATTCTACTGAAGATTCTCAAGCCGAATCTAAACGGTTTTCTAAAGGACTTGACATACTAGATGCCTTAAGTGTTAAAAAGTATATTCCTAGTGTAAAATTGGTTAGTCCCGAAATAATTTTAGAAACCTATGTAATAAATAATGGTAAACAAAATTCGGTTAAATTAATTGGAGTTTCTCCTGTTTTTTTTGAAGCTTCCAATATACAGTTAGAAAATGGTAAATCGTTTTCAGACTTTCAAATTAAAAATGCATTACCTGTTTGCATTGTAGGTAAAAAAGTTGAAAAAAAACTATTTACAGGAGAAAGTGCTTTAGGTAAACACGTTAAAGTTAAGGACGTCTGGCTTCAGGTGGTTGGAGTTATTGAAGAAAGACTAATTTCAGATAAAGCCCAAGAAAACTTAGGAATTAGAGACTTAAATCAAGACATATATATTCCTTTAAATACTTTTTTGGTACGCTATAAAGATCGAAAAATAATTAGTGATAAAATTGGTGTAAGAAATAACCTTCAAAATGGTCCTAAAGAAAAATTATCTAGGGGGAATTATCATCAAATAGACAAATTAACAGTTCAAGTTTTAAATTCTAACGAGCTAAAAGCAACGGCAGAGGTTTTAAGCAAAATGTTAAAACGAAGACATAACGATCAATTAGATTTTGAAATAACAATTCCTATTCAACTTCTTAAGCAGCAACAAAAAACAAAACAAATATTTAATATTGTCTTAAGCTTAATTGCGGGTATTTCATTACTTATTGGAGGTATTGGTATTATGAATATTATGCTAGCTTCCGTATTAGAACGAACCAAAGAAATAGGAATTATGCGAGCCATTGGAGCAACAGAAGGAGATGTGATTTTACAGTTTTTATCTGAATCTGTACTAATTAGTGTTGGTGGAGGTATTATTGGTATAATTCTAGGTGTAATTGGTGCATATATAATTGAAATTGCTTCTGGAATAGAAACCGTACTAACCTTAAGTTCAATAATAGTATCTTTTATAATTGCAGTAGCTGTTGGTTTAATTTTTGGGATTTTCCCTGCAAAAGCAGCCGCTAAAAAAAGACCTATTGAAGCTTTAAGATCTGAATAAAAAAAATATAAAACGAGCGTGCTAAAAAGTTCATTACTCCATGAAATGACTAACATGCCTGTCGGAAAGATGGATAGCGAAGAGTCACAAAGTTATAGGATAATCGTTAAAAAAAATAAAAATTACTTATGAAAAAAATAATGACATTTATATTTATTGGTTTGTTTTCAATAATTACATTTTCACAAACAAAAAAAATAACACTTGAAGATGCAATTACAATAGCGCAAAAACAGTCTCCAGAATATAAAACTAATTTAAATAGAAATCAGGCTAGTTATTGGCGTTTCAAAAACTATAAAGCACGCTTTTTACCCCAATTAAGATTGGATGCAACATTGCCAGAATTTAGTAATTCTACCAGAAGACAAACCAATGATGCCGGACAAGATGTTTTTGTGAATCAAAATCAATTACTATTAGCAGCGGGGTTGTCACTATCTCAAAATGTTGCTTTTACAGGTGGTACTTTCTCAATATACTCCAATTTAGAAAAAGTAGATCTTTATGGTAATAATAATATTACAAATTATTCGGTAGTTCCGTTTTCTATTCGCTATCGTCAAAATTCACTTTTTTACAATAGTTTTAAGTGGGATAAAAAAATAGAACCTTTAATTTACGAAGAATCTAAAAGAGATTTCATCGAGAACATGGAACAAATTTCAATCACTACTTGTAGGCAGTATTTTGGATTATTAAAAGCTCAAATACAGTTAAAATTTTCTCATAAAAATGTATCAAATAAAGATACATTATATCAAATTTCAAAAGGTAGGTTTAGAAATGGTAAAATTGCGGAGAATGAATTATTACAGATGGAGTTGTCTCTATTAAATTCTAAAAATCAGGTAACTACAAATACTATTGAGCTAAAACGTACCTCGCAAGAAATTGCACGTTATTTAGAATTAGAAAGTGAAAATATAGAATTATTAGTTCCTGAAGAATTAGCGCTATTTAATGTAGATGTAGAAAAAGCAATTGAAGAAGCACAATCTAACAGAAAAGCTGTAATTGAATTTAGAAGGAAAAGACTTCAAGCCGAAAACGAATTGGCTAGAGCCAAAGGAAATAATAAGTTAGAGATGAGCCTTGTTGCTAATTTGGGAATCTCTCAAAACGATACTGATTTTAATAACCTATTTAACAATTATAACAAACAGCAATATGTGTCCTTAAATTTAGGGATTCCTATTTTTGATTGGGGAGTTTCGAAATCTGAACGTAAAATGGCAGAAGCCAATTTAGATTTAACAAACAATAATATAGATCAAGACAAACAAGCTTTTGAGCAGGAAATTTATTTACACGTGCTAAATTGGTCAAGTAAAAGAGATTTTTTAACCACATCTCAAAAAGCTAAAGAAATTGCGGATAAAAGTTACGAAATTACTCAAAAAAGGTACTTTCTAGGAAAAGTAACTAATACAGATTTAAATATAAGTCAAGATAAAAAAGATCAGGCCATGGTACAATATTTAAATTCCTTGGAAAATTTTTGGATTGATTATTATGTATTAAGACAGCTTACACTTTATGATTTTATAACTAATAAAAAAATAGAAGTTGAAGACATTTTTTATAAGTAAAGTATTCTAAATTACAATATAATAGTTTACCTCATATAATTACTCCTTTGGTACTAGCTGACTTAACAAATCCGAGGTAACTGCTCACCAACCAACGGGCTTACAATTCGTTTTCCTCCAATTAAACTTTCCATAACAACTTTATTCGGATGCTCACATGTAATTTCTCCAACAATAGCTGAATTTTTACCTTTTTTATGATTTCTCATCAAGGCCAATACTTCCGTTTCAATACTTGGATCAATAACTACCAAAAACACACCTTCATTTGCAACATACATTGGGTCTAATCCTAACATTTCACAGGCTGCCGCAACTTGTTTTTCCATAGGAATAGCTGCCTCTTTTAAAAATACACCTTTATTTATATCATTGGCAATTTCGTGTAAAACAGTTCCTAAACCACCACGCGTTGGATCTCTAAAAAGCTTTATTTTATCGCCAAATGCATTTAATAAATCATTCACTAAAAAATTTAAATTTGTTGAATCGCTTTCAATAGTAGATTCAAATTCTAAACCTTCACGCTCACTCATAATTGCCATTCCGTGTTGCGCAATAAATCCATTCACTAAAATTTTATCACCTTCTTTTATATTATGAACTGATATATTTGCTTTTGGATTCATTTCACCAAAACCAGTAGTATTTACAAATATTTTATCTCCCTTTCCGCGTTCAACAACTTTGGTATCTCCAGTAATAATGAGCACGCCACTTTCATCAGCAGCTTTTTTAATGGATTGTACAATTTCTATAAACTCTGAAACTTTTAATCCTTCTTCAATAATAAAAGCCAACGATAAATATTTTGGAATTGCACCACACATTGCAACATCATTTACCGTACCATGTACTGCTAATTCTCCAATATTTCCTCCCTTAAAAAAAATGGGAGTTATTACAAAACTATCAGTTGAAATGGCAATTTTACCTTCAATTTTCACAATAGATCCGTCGTGTTTTTGATCTAAATACGGATTGCTAAATGTTTTAAAAATTATTTTATCTAATAAATTTCTAGTAAGTTCTCCGCCACTTCCGTGTCCTAAATTAATAGTTTCAAAACCTATATTTTCTATGCTCATTTTAGTCGATTAAATTAGTTGAAAAATGATAATATGCTGCACAAGCACCTTCAGAAGATACCATTGGAGCTCCTAAAGGGTTCGATGGTTTACAGGTGTTTCCAAATTGATCACATTGATTTGGTTTTTTTATTCCTCTTAAAATTTCACCTGCAATACAGTTTGGGTTTTCAGGTACTTTTATGGTGCTAATATTAAACTTTGCTTCAGCATCGTAATTACGGTAAGCCTCTTTTATTACGTAACCACTATTTGGAATTTCACCAATTCCTCTCCATTCTCTATTCCCAATTTCAAAAATTGTATTTATAACATCAATTGCTGCTTTATTGCCTTCTTCTTTAACAATGCGCGAGTATTGATTGGTCAATTCATACGTTCCTTCCTCTAATTGTTTTACTGCAATATATATTCC
>NZ_JBFLKT010000344.1:0-3440 GCF_040883305.1 Lutibacter sp. | reverse complement strand
CAACTGGTGTAAAATTGGCTATTTCACGCTCTCTTTCAACTATTAATCTAACTGCAACAGATTGTACTCTCCCGGCAGACAAGCCTCCTTTTACTTTTCTCCATAACACTGGCGATAATTCATAACCAACCAATCTATCTAAAACTCTACGCGCTTGTTGTGCATTTACCAAATGGTAATCTATACTTCTCGGGTTTTCAACAGCTTTTAATATTGCTTTTTGAGTAATCTCATGAAAAACAATACGCTTAGTTTTTTCATCTTTTAACTTTAGTTGCTCGTATAAATGCCAAGCAATTGCTTCTCCTTCGCGATCCTCATCCGAAGCTAACCAAACAGTATCTGCTTTTTTAGCTAAACTTTTTAATTTTTTTACAATAGCTTTCTTATCTGTAGAAACTACATAATTTGGCATAAAATCTCCATCAACATTTATTCCAATTTCTTTAGAAGGTAAATCTGCAATATGCCCAAAACTAGATTCGACTTGAAAGTCTTTTCCTAAAAATTTTTCTATTGTTTTTGCCTTTGCAGGTGACTCTACTATTACCAAATTTTTTGCCATAAATCTTTTCTTTTTTCATGTGTCAATCTTTATTATATCTAAAAGGTCACATGCAGTTTGCTATCAATTATTTCGTTAATTGATAAACATTTTAATATGCTCGTTTCATAAAAAACACCTTATATATATTTAGGTGCTTTTGGATTGCAAATGTATATAAGATTTTTAATACTTATCAAAAACTATTTGCTAAAAATAAAAAAAACAGGCTACAAAGCCTGTTTTTACTAGAAAAACTATTTTTAATTTAACTGATATTCGCTCAATAAAGTAAGCCCTTTATCCGAATAATTATATTGAAACAATGTATTATCGCCAATCAACAGCAATTTATTTTGCATTGGAATTACATCAAAAGTGGTTATGTTTTTGAATGTGTTTAGCAATTCTAAATCTTCAATTTTTGTTTTATTATATACTTTTAAACCTGAAGTTCCATCACAAATAAAAAGCAAGTTGTCTTTTATACCCAAACCATACGGATTGTCCATTGGATACGATTTTACAAGTTCTAAATTGTACACATCTGAAATATCAACTATTTCTAAGCTACTTTCAAAAGCACCACAAAAATTACCCGCTCTCAAAGTTATGTAGGCATAATTATCGTCTACTACAACTGGATCACAAGCTGTTCCGTGTTGGAATTCCGAAATAAATGTTGGTGTGGCAGGAGCTTCAATATTAAAAATATACATACCGCTCATACTTCCTAAAAAAAGTAAATCGTCTTTATTAAAAATCGTTTCAATATCAAATCCTGCATGCACTTCTTGCAGCTCTCTAGGTGTTGCTAGATTGGTAATGTCAAAAATATTAATATTATGACTGTCAACCGCATACAAATAATCATTTACAATTTTAAAACGTGCTAAAGAACCACCTTGCCCAGTAGATTCTGCAGAAGCAAGAGTCACAAAATCATTAAAAACCACACCTCCAGTATTATAATTTCTTTCATCATCTATTCTTCGTTCTTCTTGAGTAATATTCCAACCTACAATTATTTCACCTGCCTGATTCCCATTTTCTCCATAATCAACAACTAAATTTTCTATAAATGGCATTGGAATATAGCCCGGAAACACATCTTTTAAACGTGCAACTTCATAAATATTATTGATATCTGAAAGATCAAAAACCAACAAATCCATTAAACTATCTGCGTATAAATAATTGCCTTTAATCTCCATATCTTTTGTTGCCTTTATTTTTATAAAAGCAATTTTAACTGGAGCTGTAGGGTTTGAATTATCTATAATATGAATTCCCTTGTCAATATCATTCACCAATACTAAATTGTTATATGCATAAATTTTTCCAGACTCAATAATTGGAGTTGGGGCAACAATATCTACAGATGCTCTAAATGCCTCTAAAGACATAAATTCTGCTTTTGCAACATTTACGGTTTCAAATTCATCTTTAGAATCACAAGAAATTAGAAAAAAGAATGATATAGCTATAAAAAAAAGATATCTGGTTTTCATATTCGTATATATTTACTGTTTGTTAGTTGTATTTAAATTATTAAGGTACACATTATTAAAACGTTAAAATTTACTAAAACGCTACATTGAGAGTTATATATATTTATTGATGAGGATTATTTAGTCACTATTATTATTTTGAAATCTAGATTTCATCCTTCGTTTTAGTGTTGAACCCTGTGAGGTGATTTTTTTTAAATTGTGGCTTGATTTGGATTCCCATTTCTGCCCATCCGACAAGCAGATTCACAGGAACGTAAAAATATACAGGCCTAAATTTTACTATATAACCACTACATATTAGTCACCTCAAACGATTGTTAAAATTCTGCCAATATGTCATATTTTTAGAAAATTGGTTATATCTTTGCAATCCAATAAGAAGATATGGGTAGCGAAAAAGTTATAGAAGAAAAAAAACAAGGCCAAGCACTTTTAACAGATCATAAAGAAGGAAATCATAAAAAACTTTTTATAGAAAGTTATGGTTGCCAAATGAATTTAAATGATACTGAAATTGTTGCATCAATACTTTCCAAAGAAGGTTACAACACTACACATTTGCTAGAAGAAGCAGATTTGGTATTGGTAAATACCTGTTCAATAAGAGAAAAAGCAGAACAAACGGTTCGCAAACGTTTAGAAAAATACAATGCTGTTAAAAAAATAAATCCGACCATGAAGGTTGGTGTTTTAGGATGTATGGCAGAACGTTTAAAAGCGAAATTTTTAGAAGAAGAAAAAATTGTTGATTTAGTTGTTGGACCAGATGCTTATAAGGATTTGCCCAATTTATTAGCAGAAGTAAGTGCTGGTAGAGATGCTGTAAATGTTATACTTTCTAAAGAAGAAACATACGGAGATATTTCTCCAGTTAGATTAAATAGCAACGGTGTTTCAGCTTTTGTTTCAATTACAAGAGGGTGTGATAATATGTGTACTTTTTGCGTAGTTCCTTTTACACGTGGACGAGAACGCAGCCGAGATCCAAAAAGTATTTTGGAAGAAGTTAGAGATTTAGTAGCTAAAAATTATAAAGAAATTACTTTATTAGGTCAAAATGTTGATAGTTACCTTTGGTATGGAGGTGGTTTAAAAAAGGACTTTAAAAATGCTTCTGAAATTGCAAAAGCAACTGCCGTAGATTTTGCACAATTATTAGATCTAGCAGCCACAGAATTCCCTAAAACACGTTTTCGCTTTTCAACATCTAACCCTCAGGATATGAGCTTAGATGTAATTCATACTATGGCAAAACACGAAAATATTTGTAAATACATTCATTTGCCTGTACAATCTGGAAGCACTACTGTTTTAGAAAGAATGAACAGACAACATACGCGTGAAGAGTATATGGAACTGATTGATAATATTCGAATAATATT
>NZ_JBFLKT010000343.1:0-2932 GCF_040883305.1 Lutibacter sp. | reverse complement strand
TTTCACAAAAAAGAGGAGGAACTGGTTGTGTGCGCGACGTTATTGAACAGGTTTTAAAAGTTCAGGGAAAATGGATGCAACAATTTGATGCACAAGTAGATTAATGAACTTCCAATATTCCAAAATAAATAAAAAAAACCACCTTCTAAACAACACCTGTCTATCAAAAAAAATGTTTAAATTTAATTTATAAGTAACGTATATATTTATTATGAAAAAAACAATCTCAATTCTAAGCTGCCTATTTTTTATTGGAATCCTATCCGTGCAATCTCAATCTATTTTTGGAAAATGGAAAACAATTGATGACGAAACTGGTAACGAAAAATCTATTGTAGAAATTTACCAAAAAGATGGTAAAGCCTATGCTAAAATTGTTGAACTTCTTGAAAATGGGAAAGAAGATAAAGTTTGTGAAGAATGCAAAGGTGCTAAGAAAAACAAACCAATTAAAGGAATGGAAATAATTAATGGTCTTTCTAAAGATGGGAATGAATGGAACGATGCCAAAATATTAGATCCAAAAACAGGAAAAGAGTATAAATGTTATATTACACTTGAAGGCGACAATAAACTTAAAGTAAGAGGTTATGTTGGTTTTGCTTTACTTGGAAGAACACAATATTGGCATAAATTTGAACAGTAAAAAACTTAAATTATAGTTTTTTAAAATTTCTAATTATTCGTAAGTTTCTTCAGACTGTTATAACTGAGGAGGCAGATATCCAATTATTTCTCTGCCTAATTTAAAAATCTATGTACAAATCCAATACTAAGTTCAGTATAATCTGCTTGACTTAGATTGGATTTTATATGTGTACCTATATAAAAATTACTTTTAGGTTTTTTAAACGTATTTATAGCGTAAAGTTTTAAACCAAGTTTACCTAAAAACACCTTTTTTAATTTGTAGATATTATCTAATGCTTCTTCCTCTAAAATATAATGCTCTTTATAAAATGGTTTATGCACATTTAAACCACCTTCCCAATCAATTCCAATATTACCAAATAAAGCTTCTATTCCAACAGAAACATAAATATTTGAAGCATTTAAAAATGGATTATTAAAATAAGGTTCAACCTCATATTCCTTTATATAATCATAGTAATGCTGATAAAAACTATAGGTAATTCCTGTACTAAATTTTAGTATGTCTTTATAAAACAAACCTCCTTTAATTTCTAATGAATTTATAACCTTTATGCTACTTTTATGGTCAATAAATTTCTGAATTCCCTGCCCGTATCTTACTTCATAAAATTTAGTGTATTTTTTTAAATTACTTTTTAAACCAATATTAGAATCAGCATTTATATATTTCTTTTTTAATTCAAAACTTGTTGAAATACTTGCTAAAGCAGAGTTTAAGCCAGAGTTAGGTAATTGTGTATGACCATTAGAATGATGAAAATACCCTACTCCAATTTTTAATAAACGTTCATTTTTTAGTTGAAAATTATAGTAAATAGAAGTTAAAAAAGCCCAAGTAAAATTTGTACTTACTGCAGTATTCAAAGCATTATTTTCTGGATGATATTTTTTGGTAAAATAAGAAGCTCCCAACCCAAATTTAGCTGAAAACGTTGCTTGTTTATTTAAATTTATTTCGACAAACGGAAGTATAGAAACCGCATTTCCAACAACTTCATTATTTCCTAAACTGGAATAATAGGCAGCAACTCCTGTAGTTGATAAATTAATAGTACTATTCCAGTTTTTTATGAAGTTACCGTTCTTGTTTTCTAAACTTACTCCAAACATATAATGAGTTTTTAATTTAGGAAACCAACTATTTGGTTGAAAAGTTTGTCCTACAAAAATTTCAGGTGTTATACTTAGTGTGTTATAATTTTCATTTTTTTGAGCAAAACTGATAAAAACAGTACAACTGAAAAAGAAAAATAATATGATTTTTTTCATTGTATAAATATTGATAATTTATGGAAACAGATTGCTTTACTCTTGCCTTCTAAATTAGAACATATAAAATAATATTTCATTGTATATAATTGGTACTATTGCAGGATAACATCATGTTGAAATTATTATGTTAATTGCGTTCTTTTAGCATTGGAACAAATCTAAAATCACCTAATTCGTGCTTTTCAAAATCTTTTTCGCCTGTTCTTACAAATAAAGTCATTGTTTGTATTTCCTCTCCAACAGGAATTACCAACCTACCTCCTATTTTTAATTGTGCTAATAGTGGTTTTGGCACAAATGGTGCACCAGCTGTTACAATAATCCCATCAAAAGGCGCTTCCTCAGGTAATCCTTTATAGCCATCGCCAAAAATTATTTTTTTTGGCTTATAATTTAATTTAGGTAAAAATAATTTCGTTTTTTTAAAAAGTTCTTTTTGGCGCTCTATTGTATAAACTCTTGCTCCTATTTCCAGTAAAACCGCCGTTTGATAACCAGAACCAGTACCAATCTCTAAAACCTTATCGTTTGATTTTACCTGTAATAATTCAGTTTGAAAAGCGACAGTATAAGGCTGCGAAATTGTTTGTTCTGCAGCAATAGGAAATGCTTTGTCTTGGTAAGCAAAATCTACAAACCCAGAATCCATAAATAAATGCCGTGGTACATTGGCAATAGCTGCTAAAACATTTTTATCAGTAATACCTTTTTCGCAAATTGTGGCTACTAATTGATTTCTAAGTCCTTGATGTTTGTGAGTATCTTTCACTATTATTTAAAATTTGAAAGGCTAAAAATAGGAATAAATGCATAAAGATTGTTACTTTTGTTTACATAAAATTATACATTCTTATGATACTAAAAGCAGGCGTTTTAGGAGCTGGTCATCTTGGCAAGATTCACTTAAAGTTATTAAATCAATCAAAAAAATACGAACTAGTTGGATTTTATGATCCAATTGAAGAAAATGCACAGAAAGTTGCGGAAGAATTTGGCTATAAAAAAT
>NZ_JBFLKT010000342.1:0-10405 GCF_040883305.1 Lutibacter sp. | reverse complement strand
GTTATTGGAGGTGCAAATGCAAGTAGATGGATTCAAATACCATTTATTGGTGTAGGTTTTCAAACATCTACACTGGCAGGTGTGGTTTTAATGATTTTTGTAGCGAGATATTTAGCTAAAAATAAAGAAAAAACAATCAATTTTAAAGAAAGTCTTTGGAAATTGTGGTTGCCGGTAGCAATTACACTAGCTTTTATTTTACCAGCAAACTTTTCAACAACTGCTATCATTTTCTCAATGGTATTGCTATTGACTTTTTTAGGAGGGTATCCTTTTAAATATTTGGCATCAATTATTGGAATGGGAATTGTAGCATTGGTGCTATTTGTGCTAATAGCAAAAGCATTTCCAAATGCAATGCATAACAGAGTAGATACTTGGATTAGTAGAATAGAAAATTTTTCTGATAAAAATGCTGAGGAAGGATATCAGGTTGAAAAAGCAAAAATTGCAATTGCAAGTGGCGGATTACAAGGCAGAGGTCCAGGAAAAAGTGTCCAAAAAAACTTTTTACCACAATCTTCTTCGGATTTTATTTTTGCCATAATTGTTGAAGAATATGGTTTAATATTTGGCGCGTTAACAGTTATATTAATGTATCTATTATTGTTAATAAGAATATTGGTAGCAGCTAAAAAGGCCACCACTATTTTTGCAACCTTATTAATAATTGGTGTCGGTTTACCAATTATTTTTCAAGCAATTATAAATATGGCGGTAGCCGTAAATTTATTTCCAGTTACAGGGCAAACGTTGCCACTTATTAGCAGTGGAGGAACCTCTATCTGGATGACCTGTTTTGCAATTGGCATTATTTTAAGTGTCACAGCAGAAAAAGAAAAAATTATTGATTCTGAAAATGAAGAAAACCCTTTAGATATTTTACATGAAGCAATCGATTAATATTATATTAAGTGGTGGTGGAACAGGTGGACATATTTACCCAGCAGTTTCAATAGCAAATCAGCTAAAGGAAAAATATCCTGAAGCTAATTTCTTGTTTGTGGGTGCAAAAGATAGAATGGAAATGGAAAAAGTTCCGCAGGCCGGCTATGAAATAAAAGGGCTATGGATTTCAGGAATACAAAGAAGTTTATCATTAAAGAATTTAGCATTTCCATTTAAACTAATTAGTAGTTTGTGGAATGCATTTAAAATTATAAGAAAATTTAAACCAACAATTGTAATTGGAACAGGTGGTTTTGCAAGTGGTCCAACATTATATGTAGCAAGTATTAGAGGTATTAAAACGTTAATTCAAGAGCAAAATTCGTATCCAGGAATTACAAATAAATTATTGAGTAAAAAAGCCGATACAATTTGTGTGGCTTATGACGGTTTGGAACGATTTTTTCCTTCGGATAAAATTGTAAAAACAGGAAATCCAGTTAGACAAGATTTATTAGCAATTGAAAGTAAACGAGAAGTAGCAATTAAGTTTTTCGATTTAAAATCTGATAAAAAAACCTTACTAATAATTGGAGGAAGTTTAGGAGCAAGAGCAATTAATAATTTAATTGAAGAACATATTAATTGGCTGGTCGAAAATAAGGTGCAAGTTATTTGGCAAACAGGGAAGTTGTATTATGATGAGTTTAAAAAATACGATGCTTTAGAAGGAGTGCAAACACATGCTTTTTTAAACAGAATGGATTTAACTTACGTAGCGGCAGATTTTATTATTAGTAGAGCAGGAGCAAGTTCAATTTCAGAATTATGCATTGTAGGGAAGCCAGTTATTTTTATTCCATCGCCTAATGTTGCAGAAGACCATCAAACAAAAAATGCACTTTCTGTAGTTACTAAAAATGCAGCTTTATTATTGAAGGAATCTGAACTGAACATGTTTCAAAATATGTTTTTAGAATTAAAAAATGATCTTGAATTACAACAGAAATTAAGTAAAAATATTAAAGGATTGGCATTGCCAAACGCTACAAAAGATATTGTATTAGAAATAGAAAAATTAATAAATAATTAGTTGAATTTAAACAGTATACATAACGTTTATTTTATAGGTATTGGAGGCATCGGCATGAGTGCTATTGCAATTTATTTTAAAAGCAATGGTAAAAATGTTGCTGGTTACGATAAAACACCTACTGAAATTACAAATACGCTTCAAAAAATGGGAATTAAAATTCATTTTGAAGATACTGTAAATTTAATTGATGAAACATTTAAAGACACTAAAAACGCTGAAAGTACCTTAGTAATTTATACTCCAGCTGTACCTAAAAACCATACAGAATTAAATTATTTTATTGAGAATAAATTCACGGTTTTAAAGCGATCAGAAATATTAGGAGAAATCACAAAGAATACTAATTGCTTAGCAGTTGCAGGAACACACGGAAAAACTACAACTTCAACAATTTTAGGTCATATTTTAAAAGAAGCGGATGTAAATGCAACTTCTTTTTTAGGTGGAATTTCAGAAAATTATAATTCAAATATAATATTAGGCGGTAACGAGGTTTCTGTAGTTGAAGCTGACGAGTTTGATCGCTCATTTTTAAAATTGTCTCCAAATATTGCTTGTATTACTTCTATGGATGCAGATCATTTAGATATTTATGGTGCTCAAAGTGAATTAGAAAAATCTTTTCAAGAATTTGCAGGCAAAGTCTCAGATACACTAATTGTTAGAAAAGGGTTACCAATTAAAGGGCAAACTTTTGGAATAGAAGAAGATGCAGATTATAATGCATTCAAAATTAGAATAGAAAATGGAGCTTATATTTTTAATGTAAAAACACCAACTGAAACATTTGAAAATATAAAAATATATATACCAGGAAAACATAATGTGCTAAATGCAGTGGCAGCTTTGGCAATGGCAAATAGTTTTGGAATCTCATTACAAGTCATTGCTAAAGCTTTACTAACTTTTAAAGGCATAAAAAGACGTTTTTCGTATAAAATTAATACAGATAACTTGGTGTTGATTGATGATTATGCACATCACCCAACCGAGATAAATGCAGTTATAGATTCGGTGAAAGAAATGTACCCAGAACAAAAAGTTTTAGGTGTTTTTCAACCACATTTATATAGCAGAACTAGAGATTTTGTAAAAGATTTTGCGCAAAGTTTAGCGCGTTTTGATGAGTTGATTTTATTAGATATTTATCCAGCAAGAGAATTGCCACTACAAGGTGTAAATTCTAAGTGGTTATTGGAGAAGATTTCAAGTAAAAACAAACAACTTTCTTCAAAGGAAAATTTAATAGAGAATATATTAAAATCTAACGCACAAATTATCGTTGTAATTGGAGCAGGAGATATTGGTGAACAAGTAGAAAATATTAAAAAAAGTTTAACAGTTGAAAATTAGTTGGAATTACATAAAAGGATTTTTATTACTAGGCTTAGTAGTTTTTTTGTATGGTTTTTCACATCAAAAACATACTGCAAGAAAAGTACATAGTATAACTGTTGAATTTGAACAAGGAGAAAACCTATTTATGAATTATGAAATGGTTAATAAATTGTTAATACAAAAAGGAAAATCAGTTCTAAATGAAGCAAAAACTGTTATAGATTTACAAAAACTTGAAGCAAATGTACTATCACATTCCATGGTAGAGAACGCTGCTGTTTTTTTAACGGTTGATGGTGTGCTAAAAACAAAGATAAAACAGCGAACACCAATTGCCAGAGTTATGTCAAACACTAATAGTTATTATATTGATAAACAGGCTACAATAATGCCATTATCAGAAAATCACTCAGCTAGAGTTTTATTAGTTTCAGGAAATATAACAGAAAAAGATATAGATGGAATTTATCTTTTAGTAACAACAATTTTGGAAGATGATTTTTTAAAAAAACAAATTATTGGTGTCCAAAAAACGATGCAATATCAATATGTTTTAAAAACCAGAATTGGAGAGCAAAATATTGAATTAGGTAAAATTGAAGATTTAGATTCAAAATTTAAAAATCTAAAGTCGTTTTTTACCAAAACAATGGCTGATCAAACAATAGATAAATACACATCAATAAATTTAAAATATAACAACCAGGTTGTTTGCACAAAAAAATAGGGTATGGAACATAACGATATTTCGGTAGGATTAGATATAGGAACAACAAAAATTGTTGCTATGATAGGTCGTAGAAATGAATATGGGAAAATTGAGTTACTTGGTACTGGAAAAGCCAAGAGTTTAGGTGTACACCGTGGTGTTGTAAATAATATAACACAAACCATACAGTCCATTCAAATGGCTGTAGATGAGGCAATTGCTGTTTCGGGGATTAAAATAGATGAGGCCGTTGTTGGTATTGCCGGGCAGCATATTAGAAGCTTGCAACACAGTGATTACATTACACGCCCAAATGCCGAAGATGTTATAGATGAAGAAGATTTAGAAAAATTAGAAAAGCAGGTTCACAAATTGGTAATGTTACCAGGTGAAGAAATTATACATGTATTGCCTCAAGAATTTAAAGTAGATGGGCAACCTGAAATTGCACAACCAGTTGGTATGTATGGTGGAAGGTTAGAAGCTAATTTTCACGTAGTTGTAGGTCAGGTTTCTTCTATAAGAAACGTAGGGCGTTGTATAAAAAGTGCGGGTTTAAACTTAGCGGGGATTACATTAGAACCTTTGGCTTCGGCAGAAGCAGTTTTAAGTATTGAAGAAAAAGAAGCAGGTGTTGCTTTAATTGATATAGGTGGTGGAACAACTGATTTGGCTATTTTTAAAAACGGAATTATTCGTCATACAGCTGTTATTCCTTTTGGAGGAAATGTAATTACGGAAGACATTAAAGAAGGTTGTTCTATTATAGAAAAACAGGCAGAATTATTAAAAACAAAATTTGGATCGGCTTGGCCAGGTGAAAACAAAGACAACGAAATTGTGTCGATTCCAGGTTTAAGAGGGCGAGAACCTAAAGAAATAACCCTGAAAAACTTGTCTAAAATTATTCATGCACGTGTAGTAGAAATAATTGAACAAGTATTTTTAGAAATTAAAAATTATGGTCACGAGGAGCCAAAGAAAAAATTAATTGCGGGGATTGTTTTAACAGGTGGAGGAGCAAATCTAAAACATCTAAAACAGTTGGTTGAGTATATTACAGGTATGGATACCAGAATTGGATATCCTAATGAAAATTTAGCTGGAGATTCTGACGAGATTTTTTCCAGTCCACAATATGCAACTGCTGTAGGACTTTTAATGAATGGTTTAAACAGACTGGATAAGAAAAACTTAAAAACAAAACAGCAGCAAGCAGTTCAAAAAGAGGAAGCTATAGAAAAAGATAATGAAGTTGAAGAAGAAATTGAAGTACGAAAAGAACCAAAAAAATCTATTTTCGAAAAATGGGGAGATAGGTTTAGAGATTTTTTAGACAACGCAGAATAACATAAAATAGTAAGAAAAAGAAAAATAACACCAATAAATTAATATTATGAGCAGTTCAGATTTTAGCAACATTTCATTCGATTTACCAAAAAATCAGTCAAACGTAATAAAAGTAATAGGAGTAGGAGGCGGTGGTAGTAATGCCGTAAACCACATGTACTCTCAAGGCATTAACGGAGTTGATTTTGTTATTTGTAATACCGATGCTCAGGCATTACAAAATAGCCCAATTCCAACTAAAATTCAATTAGGAGTTTCGTTAACTGAGGGTTTAGGAGCTGGAGCAAATCCAGAAGTTGGAGAACAAGCCGCAATAGAAAGCATTCAGGAAATTAAAGATATGTTATCTTCCAATTCTAAAATGGTGTTTATAACTGTTGGAATGGGTGGAGGAACTGGAACTGGTGCTGCGCCAGTTATAGCTAGAGTTGCGCGTGAATTGGATTTGTTAACTATTGGTGTGGTTACAATTCCTTTTTCTTTTGAAGGTAAAATGCGTAACGATCAAGCTCAAAAAGGAATCGAAAGATTACGTGAATATGTAGATTCTTTAGTGGTAATTAATAATAATAAATTAAGAGAGGTTTATGGAAATTTAGGGTTTAAAGCAGGTTTTTCTAAAGCTGATGAAGTGTTGTCAACAGCTTCCAGAGGAATTGCTGAAGTTATAACCCACCATTACACTCAGAATATAGATTTAAAAGATGCAAAAACGGTACTTTCTAATAGTGGAACTGCAATTATGGGATCTGCAACTGCATCTGGCGCAAACAGATCTTTAGAAGCTATTACTAAAGCATTAGATTCTCCTTTATTAAACGATAATAAAATTACAGGTGCTAAAAATGTGTTGTTATTAATTGTGTCTGGAGCAGAAGAAATTACCATTGATGAAATAGGCGAAATCAATGATTATATTCAATCAGAAGCTAAAACTAATGTAAATATAATAATGGGTGTTGGTGAAGATGAAAATTTAGGAGATGCTGTTGCGGTAACTGTTGTTGCTACGGGATTTAATAAAGACCAACAACATGAAATTTCGAATACTGAAGCTAAAAAAATAATTCACACTCTTGGTGAAGAACAAGAAGCTTCATTTGATTTTTCAGAAAAAACTACGATTAAAACAACGCCAAATACTACAAATCAATCTTTAAACCATAAAGATGAGGTTGAAGATAAAATTGTTTTTGAATTGGGAGACGAAGAGGAAGATGATTTTTCTATTATACCAACTACAGAATTTATAAAAAACATTGATGTGGTTTATGAAGAAGTTTCACTTAATCCTATAAATGAAGATGATTTTGTAATTACTCCAATACAAGCTGAAATCGAGGAAATACAAGTTGTTGAAGAAGAAAAACAAATCGAATTTACATTTGATATGCCACTTTCAGCAAAACCAAAAAAACAGATTGTTGATGAGCCAGAGATAGCCGCAAATTCAATTGAAGTTGTTGATCATGAAGTAGTTGTGCCAGGGAAAAAAGTTGAGGAAGATGTATATTTTACTTTAGAAGACTATACGGAATTAGAAGATAATTTATCAAAAGCAACCAAACCAGTTGTTAAAATAGATAATGAAATAGAAAATGAGGAGTTAAACCTTACACTTCATTCTACGAAAAAAACAGAGATTGATGTTAATGATCAAGTGGTTATAGACCATAAAGAAGTTTCTCCATTAGATTTAACAATAGCTGAATTGCAAAAAAGAGCAGCAGACAGAAGAGAGAAAATGAAAAATTTCAACTATAAATTTATTAATAAAGTAAATAAAAATATTGATGAAATTGAAAAAGAACCAGCCTATAAAAGAATGGGAGTTCAATTAGACCAAACAGCACACTCATCTGAAGTTAATCAATCAAGAACTACATTGGATACCGATGAGAATGACGATTTAAAATTTAGATCAAACAATTCTTTTTTACATGATAATGTAGATTAAAAATATTGCCCAAAGACGGAAGCCCTTAGATTTATTTTCTAAGTTTTAGACTCGGAAATCTTTATGAAAAATAAAGGTTTTCGGGTTCTTTTTTTTATCTTCGTGTAATAAATTTAATAATATGGGTTTACAACAAAATTTAATGGTTAAAATTAAAGAAGCTATGAAATCTAAAGATAAAGTAGCTTTAGAATCTTTAAGAGCCATAAAGTCTGAAATATTATTAGCACAAACTAAAACGGGAGCTAAAGAAGAGTTAACTGAAGACGAAGAAATAAAACTGCTTCAAAAATTGGTAAAACAACGAAAAGATAGTGCTGTTTTATATAAAGAACAAGGTAGAGATGATTTAGCAGATCCAGAATTAGCACAGGTTGCAATTATTGCACAGTTTTTACCAGAACAATTAGACCAAGCTGCATTAAACAAAATTATTGCAGATATTATTGCCAAAGTTGGTGCAACTTCAATGAAAGATATGGGTAAAGTTATGGGAATGGCATCTAAACAACTGGCGGGTAAAGCCGATGGTAAAGCTATTTCTATTGCCATAAAGCAATTATTAGGATAAATTTTAATTATGGCCTCGTGGCGCAACTGAATAGCGCACTGGATTTCGGCTCCAGCGGTTGCAGGTTTGAATCCTGCCGGGGTCACTAAAAAAACACTTAAATTAGCCTTAACCCTTGTAAATCATTGTTTTACAGGGATTTTTTTAAAACTTAGAAGTAGTTAAATACATTAAATTAGCTTTTTTAAAGTGTAAATATTTCTTTATAATGATTATTAAAACTAATCCAACTATTTCTGCTAACTTTTTATTTAGGATTTCAATTTTACTGCTTATTTTTAGTTTTATTTCTTGCAACAATAAAAAAGAAGAAGAGTACTCTCCTCTTCAAATTTCTCTAAATAATCACAAACACGATGAGGGTTTTATAGGGTCGGCAAATTGTATTGAATGTCATAAAAAAGAATACAATGAATGGATGGGTTCTGACCATCAATTGGCTATGCAATTACCTAAAGATAGCACTGTTTTGGGTGATTTCAATAACTCAAAATATACAATTTATGGAGTTACAAGCACTTTCTTTAAAAGAGACAGTTTGTTTATGGTTAATACACAAGGACCTGATGGAAAATATTCTGATTTTGTGGTGAAATATACTTTTGGAGTATATCCTTTACAACAATACCTAGTTATTTTTCCTAAAGGAAAATTACAAGTGCTAACTCCTTTTTGGGATACACGTTTAAAAGAAGATGGTGGACAAAAGTGGCAACATTTATATCCCGATGAATTTATTGCTTCACACGATGAGCTAAATTGGGGGAGACCATTGCAAAATTGGAATTATATGTGTGCTGAATGCCACTCCACCAATGTTAAAAAAAATTACGACCCAAATACGCAAATGTATAATACAACTTTTGATGAAATAAATGTTTCTTGTGAAGCGTGCCATGGACCGGGAGATTTACATGAAAAATGGGCACAAGATACCCTTCAAAATGTAAAAAACATGGGACTGATTTTTGACATCATGGACAGAGATCCAAGCCTATGGAATATTAATCCAGAAACAGCAAAAGTAACACGTTCAAAACCCAGAACTTCAAATATGCAAGTAGAATGGTGTGGGCGTTGCCACTCTAGAAGATCTCAGTTAACAGATGAATACACATTTGGAAAAATGTTAGAACATACACATCAAGTGGCGTATTTAGATTATCCTTTATATAATGATGATGGAACTAATAATGATGAAGATTATGTATATGGATCTTTTCTTCAAAGTAAAATGTATGCAAAAGGAGTTACTTGTAAAGATTGTCACAATGTGCATAGTGGAAAATTAAAAGGTGGTAAAGAAAATGTTTGTTTTCAATGCCATATGCCTAGCAAATATAAAACCAAGGAACATCATAAACACGATGAAAATGGTACTGGAGCACGTTGTATAAGTTGTCATTTACCAAAAATTACCGTAATGGTAGTTGATCCTCGTTCAGACCATAGTATGCGTATTCCAAGACCTGATATTAGTTTAAAAACTGGAGCTGTAAATGCTTGTAATAATTGTCATACAGATAAATCCAATGAATGGGCATCCGAAGAATTTAACAAATGGTATGGCAATAAATACGATACTATTACACATTATGGTTTTGCTTTTCATAATATAAGAACAAATAAACCAAACGCTCAATCCGACTTAAATAAAGTTATTAATGATAAAAACATGGCAAATATTGTTGTTGGAACAGCTATCAGATATCAAGATTATAGGAATAATCCTTTAGCTTTTGATAATTTAAAAATGACGCTAACATCTCCAAGTCCGTTAGTGAGAAGGGCTGGGTTAGAATCTTTAAGAAATTTACCAAAAGAACAACAATTTAAATATGCGCTACCTCTAGTAAATGATACCGTTTATGGTGTAAGACATATAGCAAATAGCTTAATTTATGATATGCCAGCTACAAATTTATCTGCCGGACAACTAGAGCTAGTGCAAAAAGCTAGAAAAGAATACATAAATCAGTTATTATATTATCAAGATCGCTCTCTAGGTTTATCATCCGTTGGGGTTGCTGCTATTGGTTTGGGAAAACTAGATCAGGCGGAAGATTATTTTAAAAAAGCGATTGCATTAGATACTTTAAATTTAATAGCGAAAATTAATTATGCCGATTTAAAACGGATGCAAGGCGAAAACGACGCATGTATAACTTTACTAAATGAAGTACTAACAATAGATAATACATTTTCTCTAGCATATCAAGGGCTGGCTTTTGCTTATATTAGAAATGGAGATAAGGCAAAAGCATTTAAAACATTAGAAACTGCTAAAACAATTGTTAAAAATGATCCTCAAAACCATTATTATTATGCGTTAATGCAAAATGATTCAGGAAAAAGTAAAGAAGCAATTGCAACTATTATGAAAGCATTGAAAACCTATCCGAACAATGAGCAATTATTAACCTTAGCGTATTCTATTTATAGAGACAGAGGTGATACTGTTGAAGCTAAAAATGTATTAAATACTTTGGTAAGAGT
>NZ_JBFLKT010000341.1:0-2664 GCF_040883305.1 Lutibacter sp. | reverse complement strand
TAGAATATTTAATTATTCCTTCTTTATTATGTGTTGTAGTTCCAGTATTTATTGCATCATTTTTAAAGCCTTTTCAAGGAAATTTAGATATTGTAGAAAATGATAATGATAATGGAGTAAGTAAGTTTGGACCTAGAATGTTATACTTAGGATTGACAGCAATTATATTTGTTCCTATTTTTAAAACAGTAACACATTTACCTCCATATGTTGGTATGATGTTGTCTTTATCTATTGTTGGTGTTTTTGCGGAGATTTATAGCAGATTTCAGTTTAATATTTCACGTGCAATAGATGATGAAGGTCACGATTCAGTTGGGTTTCATGGTCCTATTCATAGATCATTGTCAAGAATAGAAATGCCAAGTGTATTATTTTTCTTTGGTATTTTAATGGCGGTTGCAGCATTAGAATCTTTAGGGATGTTATTTTTGGGTGCAGAATCTTTAAAAGTAATTATTCCAAATACAGATATTGTAATTATGCTGCTTGGAGTTGGTTCTGCAGTTGTTGATAATGTGCCGTTGGTTGCAGCCAGTATGGGAATGTTCCAACAACCAGTAGATGATCATATATGGCATTTTATTGCATATTCTGCGGGTACAGGAGGAAGTATGTTAATTATAGGGTCAGCTGCAGGAGTTGTTGCAATGGGAATGGAAAAAATTAATTTCTTCTGGTATTTTAAAAATATTGCTTGGCTTGCTGCAATAGGTTTTGTTGTTGGCGCAGTAGCATTTATGTTTATAAGACAATTTTAATTTTAATTACTCGTTAAAGAAAAATAAAATAAAGAACAATCTATGTTATTAACTATGCTACAAAATTCAGAAGATTTGTTGAACGAAGCTATTTCTGAAGAAAAAACACTTTCAATCTATAAATTAATTATGGATGGAGGCGTTGGAGGTCAGGTAATTATTGCAATTCTAATTGTACTACTTGCAGTTGCGCTTTATATTTATTTTGAGCGTTTTTTTGCCATTAAAGCGGCTTCAAAAACCGATAGTAATTTTATGAACCAAATAAGAGACCACGTTTCACATGGAAAATTAGATTCAGCAAAAGTTTTATGCGCGCAAGTTAATTCCCCAGCTTCACATTTAATTGAAAAAGGAATCTCGAGAATTGGAAAACCTTTAGCAGATATTAATACAGCTATTGAAAATGCAGGAAGATTGGAAATTTATAAACTAGAAAAAAACGTTCCAGTATTAGCAACTATTGCTGGTGCTGCGCCTATGATTGGGTTTTTAGGAACTGTAATTGGTATGATTATAGCAATACATGAAATTGCAAATGCTGGAGGTCAAATAGATATTAAAATGCTTTCTGATGGATTATATACTGCAATGACAACTACCGTAGCAGGATTAATTGTTGGGATTATTTCATACATACAATATAACCATTTAGTGGTTAGAACAAATAAAGTTGTATATGAAATGGAAGCAAAATCTGTAGAGTTTTTAGATTTATTAAACGAACCAATTTAGTAATTTATTAGGATTTTTTTAATAGTTCAATATTAAACAAATAAACAGTTTAACAATTCAACAATAATAAAACATGGATATAAGAGGTAGAAATAAAATAAATCCGAATTTTAATATGTCGTCCATGACAGATATTGTGTTTTTGCTCCTCATTTTTTTTATGATAACTTCAACTTTGGTTACAACAAGTGCTTTAGATATTTTATTGCCAAAAGCGAGCGGAAAAACCGAAAACAGACAGTCAACAGCCGTAAGTATTACTAAAAATTTAACCTATTTTATTGATAGTAAAAAAGTAAGTGAAAACAGTCTGGAACAAAGTTTGTTAGCTTTATTAGCGGGCAAAGAGAATCCAACCATAGTTTTGCGAGCCGAAGAAGGTGTACCTATCGAAAAAGCTGTAAAAATTATGGATATTGCCAACAGAAACAGATTTAAAGTAATATTAGCAGTTAGACCAAAATAAAAAATGTCTAGTTTTTTAAATACAAAACATAAAAGAAAATCCGCAGCCATAACGAGCGTTATTATGAGTTTGCTGTTAGTTTTATTATTTTTTGTTGGGATGACCTATTTAGATCCACCACAAGAATATGGAATTGCAGTAAATTTTGGAACTTCCAATGTTGGACAAGGAAATGTGCAGCCTAAAGAACCGTTAGCCCCAGCTCCAGAAAAGACTGAAGAGGAAGTAGAAGAGGTAAAACAAGAAGTTCAAGAAGAAGTTGTAGAAGAAAGTACGGTTGAAGAAGTACAAGAAGTTTCTGAAGATGTTGCAACACAAGAAAGCGAAGAGGCTATCGCAATAAAAAAGGCGGAAGAAATTAAGAAAAAGGCCGATGAAATGGCTAAAAAAGCGCAATTAGAAAAAGAGAGAATTGAACGTGAAAAACAAGCTGTAATTGCAAAACAAAAGGTAGAAGAAGCTGCTAAAAGAAAAAAATTGGACGCTTTAATTGGTGGTGTTAGCAATTCTGAAGGAACAGCAACTGGAGGTGAAGGAAATGATAATGAAGCTGGTGATAAAGGTAATATTAATGGAGATCCTAATGCGAATGGTTATTATGGAAATGGTGGTGGTGGAAATGGAGATTATAATTTAGGCAATAGAAAACCATTAAGTAAACCAAAACCAAACTACATTTGTAATGAAGAAGGTCTCGTAGTA
>NZ_JBFLKT010000340.1:0-4442 GCF_040883305.1 Lutibacter sp. | reverse complement strand
TTGGCTACAGCAGCTTTATATACCTTCTTTGGAATTTCGTTACTTTATATTTTACTGTTTTTTAATAGTGAAAATCCAAGTATTGAAATTTTATTGCTGTTTTTTGCGATTCAATTCTTTTCAATAGGATTTCTTTTTGGAAATTTAAGAGCTTTAGCAATGCAACCCATTGCGCATATTGCAGGAATTGGAGCTGCAATAACTGGTTTTATTTCAACTATTATGGCTGTGCCAATTAGTGCATTAATTGGTTTGTATGTTAAAGACACCGTTTTACCTCTATTTATTGGCTTTTGTATTTGTAGCTT
Source organism: Lutibacter sp. (assembly GCF_040883305.1). Taxonomy (GTDB): domain Bacteria; phylum Bacteroidota; class Bacteroidia; order Flavobacteriales; family Flavobacteriaceae; genus Lutibacter. The sequence goes on along the minus strand of NZ_JBFLKT010000340.1, from coordinate 4,134 downwards.
TTTAGCTATTCTAATTTCACGTTATTTAAAACGTGTGAATAATTAAAATACAGTTAATTAAATAACCCCTCCTCTATTTACTATTGATTTTGTAACTTTAAGTAACATTAAAAAAATAGTATTATGAAAAAATCATTTAACGATATTATAAATCAAGAAGTGCCTGTTTTGGTGGATTTTACGGCAGATTGGTGTGGACCTTGCAAAAGCATGGCGCCCGTTTTAAAACAATTAAAATCGGAATTAAAGGATACTATAAGTATTATAAAAATAAATGTTGATAAAAATCAATCGTTAGCAGCCAAATATCAAGTACAAGGAGTTCCAACTTTTATAGTATTTAAACAAGGAAAACAGGTTTGGCGACAATCTGGGATGCAATCAATTTCTCAATTAAAACAGGCTCTTAAATAAAGGGTAAGTTTGTGTAAATCTTTAAATTTCTGCCTTTTTAGGGATGACAATTGACTTTAGATAAAGACTGTAAACTATTGATATAAAAATAGTTGTAAAAAAATAAATTTCTAAATGAATTTGACTTCAGAATTGAGTGAAGTCCTTAAATAAATTCAGATTAATGTAATTACTGTTCTATATTTTTAATATTCAAAGCAATTAATTCAGAATTACTAAATATGGGATTAATTTCTATTGGGTTACAACACATTTCGCAATCTTCTATATATGTTTGATTGTTTACAGAAGAATCAAACAACATAGAAATTTTTTGCCAACAATACGGACATTGAAAAAAATGTTCTTCCATAAAATTATAATTATTTAAATAATAGAATTAATGCACCAATAGCTGTAACTATAATAATAAATTTTCTGTACAATTCATTATTAATTAGTTTTACTACTTTAATTCCTAAGAAAAAGCCTAAAACTATTGCAGGTATTAATGTTAAATTTATAGCTAAGCTTTCAACAGATATTGTTTTCCAAACAAAAATGTGAAATGGTAGTTTAAAAACATTAATTATAAAAAACAACCAAGCTGCTGTTCCGATAAATTCATTTTTTGGCAAGCGCATTGCTAAAAAATAAATGTTTGAAAAAGAGCCTGCTAAATTCCCAATCATTGAAGTAAAACCAGATAAAAGTCCCATTGAATTTGAGAAAAGTCGAGTTTTTGGAATTGCAGTTGATTTTCGCCTGTCCATAATAATCATAAACACAACAATACCTAAAATTAAAAAAGCCATTAGGCGTTTAAAAAGTTCGTCGGAAATATCATTTCCCAACCACACTCCTATTAATACACCTATTACCATAGTTGGCATCAGCTTTTTTAAATATTTCCACTGTGTGTATCTATGGTAGTAAATTACTGCTAAAAGATCTGCAAAAAGCATCATCGGAATCAATGTTCCGGTTGAAGATTTCCCTCCAAAAACAATCGCCATTAAGGTTACAATTACGATTCCTATTCCTTTGATACCCGCTTTACTGGATCCTAAAAGAAAGGCAGCTAAAAATGCAAAAAACCAACTAACGGGCGTTAGTTGGTATGTGTTAATAAGTTCAAAAATTTGTTGCACAAAGTTTTTTTTATTAATAAAAAGAAAGCCGTCTAAAAATATTGAAATGCGTCATTCTAAAAACCTATATTTCGACTTTACTCAAAAAAACGGATCGCTAAGCGAAGTTGAAGTACAGGTTGACAAAATATCACTTTATAGAAAGCCTATTTTTAGTTTTAATTAATTTCCTGCTTCTTTTTTAGCGTCTTCTTTCATTTTTTCATTAGGAACAATTGCAATATTTACTCTTCTGTTTTTAGAACGTCCTTCTGCAGTGTTGTTATCTGCAATTGGCTGTTCTTCTCCAAACCAGTTTGTTGTAAATCTAGATGAGCTCAATCCTTTATTCGTGAAAAAATTAGTAACAGCAAAGGCTCTATTTTGTGAAAGTGTCATATTATACGCGTCTGCTCCGGTACTATCTGTATGCCCTACCACTATTACATTTGTATCTGGATATTCCATTAAAATACCTGCTAATTTATTCAGTAAAGTTTCTGAAGCTTCATTAATATTATATTTGTTGGTATCAAAATATACTCCGCTGTTTTCATCAAAAGTAACTACAATTCCGTCATCTACACGTTCAACAATAGCACCAGGAATTTCCTCTTCAATTTGTTGTGCTTGCTTATCCATTTTTTTACCAATTAATACTCCAGCAGTTCCACCAACTACACCACCAATAACGGCTCCTAATTCGCCTCCACTACCCTTTTTTCCTGTATTATTCCCAATAATTGCGCCTAAAATTGCACCACCTGCTGCACCAATTGCACCACCTTTTTGTGTGTTACTCGCATTTTTAGTAGCCTCGCAACTACTTATATTTAATGCTAAAAGTACTGATAGCATTCCAAATCCTATTTTCTTAATTATTGTTTTCATTATTCATTATTTTTTAAAAAATTCATATAAATTTTAAATGGTTTACCTTCTAAAATTACTGTTTGTTCCCATTGCATGTTTGTGTCTGACAATTGTGTTAAATTTAATCTAAAACCTTTATTATCAGCGGATTTGTATTTTTTATCAGTTGGCTTCAATAAAAAGTCGTACAAACCTGTGGTTGGATCAATTTCTTGTATTGTAAACACAAAATTACGATTGCCAATTACACATTCTTCATTGTTAATCGTGTAAATACCAGTATTATTATTAGGTATAAACCTCCAGGTACTTGCTTCAAAGCAGACTTTTGGAGCGTCGTTAAATAAGGTTACACTAAATGTTCCTGCTTCACCATAAGAAATTTCGTTTAAAGTCCAATAGCCTTTAATCACTTTTTTTGATTGAATAACCGTTTTTGGTGTTCCACAAGAAATTAATGTGCATACCAATACAGCTAACATTAGTAGTTTTTTCATTTTTTTAGCTTTTAGTTGTTATAAAAAAAGTTAGTATTAAATATACTAAAAATTTTGTTCAAATGTATAAAAAAAGAACAATTGATTGTAAATATTTTAGGGTTTTAATTGCTTCTAAAATTTTAATTTCGATATGAAATATATTCAATGAAAATGTATCTTTACCCAATGAAAATTGAAGTTCTTTTTGAAGACAATTATTGTGTAATTGTAAATAAACCAAACAATATTTTGATTCATAATTCATATTATGCAAGAAATATTAAAGATGCTACGCTATTAAAATTACTGAAGGAACAATTAAATTTAGAGCTTTTTCCCGTACACAGGTTGGATAGAAAAACGTCTGGTGTGTTATTGTTATCAAAACAAAAAGAGCATGTTGCTGTTTTTCAAGAATTATTTGATTCTAATACAATTAAAAAAAGTTATTTAGGAATTGTTCGTGGTTTTGTTGAAGAAGAATTAGAGATTACGACACCTGTTAAAAATCCAGATACAAAAGTTTATAAAGATGCTGCAACTTTTTGTAAACCCTTACATAAAATTGAATTAAAAATAGCTGTTCATCCATACAAATTTTCTAGATATAGTTTTGTGAAATTAATGCCTGAAACTGGCAGAATGCATCAACTTAGAATTCATATGAATAAAATAAGTAGGCCAATTGTAGGAGATTACAAATATGGTGATCGGTTTCATAATAGAATGTTTGAAAACGAATTTGATTGTAAAAATTTATTTTTACACGCAGACTCCATACAATTTTCACATCCTATTTTAAAAAATGAAATTAATGTAAAAGCAACATTACCAAATGATTGGATTAAAGTTTTTAAAATATTTAATTGGAAGGTTTAAGAAAACCGTTTTCAAATTAAAGTTTAACTTCTTGATTCTGTACAAAAAATCATTATATCTGTAAATTTTCACCCCAAAAAATTACAATATTTAATGTTATCTAACAAACTACTTCATAAAACTAAATATCACGTTAATAGTTAGCTCTAGAAACAGCCTATTATTTACTAATTTTTAGATACATAATCTCAAAGAACTAAAACCCGAAAACGGCTAAATTTTTATTTGTAAAAAGCTTTAATGTGTATTTAAAATACACTTAAACTACTATCATATTTTAATGATTTTTAAATTTTGAATGCAATTTTATAAACTTTTCCTTTAGAAAAGAAATCAGCTTTTGTGTTTTAATTAATTTAATTAAAAACCGTTCTCAAACT